>CALGOD010000445.1 GCA_937957845.1 uncultured Nocardiopsis sp. | reverse complement strand
CAGGGGGAGGAGGCCCTGTCACCGGGCACGGGGTGGAGCGTCTTGGAGGGGCCGGACCGGGGCACGGCCGTGTCCGAAGGAGGGAAGGCGGAAGCCACACCGCCGACCGCCCGGGGGCCACCGGATATCGGCCGGAGCGCACAGCGAGTCCTCACCCGAGAACGCGTGTCACCGCATGCGCTTTCATGGTCACTCATAGTTGTCTTGGGGGGTCGAGTCGTGAACACAGGGGAGGCGCGGGATGGCCGGGGTGGTTCGAAGGAGTCGGCGGAGCACGGTGTACGGGTGGATGGTCGCCGTCGGTGTGATGGTGGGGGTGTCCGCGATTCCGGCGTACGCCGACGACGGGGGAGAGGGGATGCCCCAAGTGCCGCCCGGGGGCGGAGCGGCGGCCACCCGGATCGCACTGGTTCTGGAGGAGGGGGCCGAGCCCTCCCGGCCGGGACACGAACTCACGTTGCGCACCACGGTCACCAACAAGGACGGGGAGGACGTGGAGGACGCCCTGCTCGCCCAGCACGTTCCAGAGGCGCTGGAGATTCTGGAGGTCGGTGAGGAGGGAGTGCTCAACGAGGGCATCGTGAACTGGCGGGTGGCGGTGCCCGCGGGGAAGAAGTCGGAGTACACCGTGCGGGTGCGGATTCCGGAGGAGGTCGGGGGGCGAGAGCGCCTGATGAGCACGGCCTGCCTGCTGCTGGACCGCACCGCCGAGCCGGCCGCGTGTGCGAGCGGAACGGTGGTGGTCACCGAGGCGACCGTGGCGGGGCGGATGTCGGAGTACGCGAACGTCGGCGGCCTGCTGCGGATCGCGGGCGTGGCCGTGGTGGCCGTGGTGGCCGGTCTGATGTGGGTGCTGTGGCGGCGCAGGAGCGTGCCGGATCGAAGGTGAGGGGAGAAGTACCGATGTGCGCGACCCGGTGCGGTCCGTGTCGTTTCCGCAGGATCCGTTACGTCAGTGTGTCATATGCACGGAGTTGAAAACTACAGGGCGTAGTAGTGTTTTGGTATGGACATCATCTACTCCGCCCTCGTCTTCCTGCACATGCTCGGCCTCGCGGGCATCATCGCGGGATTCCTCATGCAGGTCATGACCGACAACACCAAGTCGACCAAGGTCCTGCTGCACAGCTCCCTGCTCCAGTTCGTCACCGGACTGCTCCTGGTCGGAGTCGCCGAGATGGCCGACCTCACCGATATGAACCACGTCAAGATCGGCGTCAAGCTGGTCATCGCGTTGGCCGTCGTGGTGGTCGGTGTGCTGAACCTGCGCAAACCCGCCAAGAACCTCGCCGTCATCGCGGGCGTGCTCGCCGTTCTCAACATCGGCGTGGCCGTCTTCTGGTAGCCCCGACGACGGAGGTCCTCCCAGGGCACCCCAAGACCCTCGGCCGGTGGCGGTACGGAACCCATGCGTGCTCCGTGCCGCCACCGGCTTTTCTGTGTCTTTCAGTGATTGCGCAAGATTTTTCTCTTCTTTCCTCGCAAGGGCACATGATCGTTCGCCCAGCTCAGGGCGGGAGGGGGTAGAGGGCCTCCGCAGACGAAATCCCCGGCAAGATCGACATTCGAGCAGTTCGAAGCGGCGAAGATCGCGCTCCGTGAGGAAGAGGGGCAGGCGTGACCTCGCCTGTTCACAAGAGCGATCGCTTCTGTTACGTTCGTCACTTCCACGCAAACTCTTGCAATCTCTGCAAGGATGCGGCCGTGGGGTGCAAGCCCCACCGTGCACCTTCCCCCAAGGAGCGCAGATGAAGCCATCTGGACTCGGCGCCGTGGCCGGGGCGATCGTGTTGGGAGCCGGCCTGCTAGCGGCTCCCACATTGTTCGGACAGGACTCCCCCAGGGCCGAACCCGCCTCCGCCACCTCGGCGCAGGCCCACAACGGCGAGACCATCGTCCACCTCTTCCAATGGACCTGGGACTCCGTCGCCGACGAGTGCGCGGATTTCCTCGGTCCCCACGGCTTCGGCGGGGTGCAGGTCTCCCCGCCTCAGGAGCACGTCGTCATCCCCTACGCCGAGGGCGGCAACCACCCCTGGTGGCAGGACTACCAGGCCGTCTCCTACAGCATCGACAACACCCGCCGCGGCACCGCCGAGGAGTTCGCCGCGATGGTGACCACCTGTCGTGACAACGGCGTGAAGATCTACGTCGACGCCATCGTCAACCACACGACCGGAGACGGCTCCGGCACCGGCAGCAACGGCACCGAGTGGACCAAGTACCACCACGACGACCTGTTCGGTGACGGAACCGCCGCCTACACCGAGGAGCACTTCGGCCCCTGCTACGAGGAGATCTCCGACTGGAACAACAAGGAGGAGGTGCAGAACTGTCAGCTGCTCGGTCTGGCCGACCTCGACACCGGCTCCTCCCACGTCCGTGAACAGCTCGTGCGCTACCTCAACGGTCTGGTGGCCCTCGGTGTGGCGGGCTTTCGTGTGGACGCCTCCAAGCACGTGCCGCAGGAGGACATCGGCGCGATCTTCGGCCGGCTCGACGACGTACCGGGCTTCGGCGGCAAACCGCACGTCTACCACGAGGTCTACGGCGACGCCACCATCCCCTACACCGACTACACGCCTCACGGACAGGTCACCAACTTCGACTACATGCGCGACGTGGCCTCCCGCTTCGCCGGAGGCGACATCGCCGGCCTGACCTCCGTGCCCGACTACGGCGGACTCACCTCCGACCAGGCCGTCGTGTTCGTCGACAACCACGACACCCAGCGCTACGAACCCACCCTCACCCACGTGCACGGTGACCGCTACTACCTGGCCACCGCCTTCATGCTCGCCCACCCCTACGGCACCCCGGTCGTCATGTCCAGCTACGACTTCAAGGGCAACGAGACCGAGGGGCCGCCCAGCATCGGAGAGGTGGACGGCAACCCCGCGGGGTGGATCACCGAGGACGCCGACTGCTCCGACTCCGACTGGATCTGCGAACACCGCGCCCCCGCGGTCGCCGGGATGGCCGCCTTCCGTAACGCGGTCGGAGACGCCCCGCTCATCGAACGCGCCACGCAAGGGTCCTCACGTGTGGCCTTCGACCGCGGAGACAGGGGCTTCGCCGCCTTCAACGCCTCGGGCGACGTCGGGAACCTGACCACCGAGACCGGCCTTCCGGACGGCAGTTATCAGAACGCGGCGGGCAGCGGCACCTTCACCGTCGCGAACGGCCGGGTCAGCGCCCGGATCCCCGCCGACGGAGCGGTCGCCCTGCACGTGGGCGGAACCTGTGACGATCCCGGGGAGTGCGGTGGCGGAACCGACCCGGGAGGACCCGGCGAGGTCGACATCTCGGCCACGGTGGAGACACGGTACGGCCAGGAGGTGTACGTGGTCGGGTCCACCCCCGAACTCGGGTCGTGGAACCCGTCCGGTGGAGTGAGGCTGTCCACCGACGACTCCACCTATCCCGTGTGGTCGGGTACCGCGCCCATCGGTGAGGGCACCGAATGGAAGCTGGTCAAGGTCGACGGGGCCGGGAACGCGGAGTGGGAGTCCGGCGACAACCGCGTCGGCCCCGCCACCACGGTCACCTGGCGCAGCGGCTGACGGCCGACGCCGCCCCGCCACCCCGCTCGCGGGGCGGCACCGGCGCCTCCTCCGGGTCCTTCGGCCCGGGGGAGGCGCTTTCGCGCGAACGGGCCCTCACGGAGACGCCGGGCCCCGTCGCCCCTTCGACCGTTCTCCGTCGAGGTCGCCCTCCGGTGCCTGGGAGGGGAAGCCGGTCTCGGTAGCGGTGAGGGACTCCTGGTCGTCCTCGGGCGGTCCCTCCGCGGTGGCGGGGAGCAGGGGATGTTCCTCCACCTCGTACCGCCGGATGTAGATACCGAGGAAGGTCTGCAGGCTCGCCCCGATGGGCAGGGCGAGCAACGCCCCTGGCGCGCCCAGGACCGCCAGGCCCGCCAGGACCGAGCCGAACGCCACAGCGGGATGCATGTCCAGGGTCTTGGCGGTGATGCGGGGCTGGAGCAGGTAGTTCTCGAACTGTTGGTAGACGATGACGAAGACCAGAACCCACACCGCGGGCCACACGCCCTCCAACAACGCCACGAGCACGGGGACGGCGCCGCCGATGTAGGTGCCGATGGTCGGAATGAACTGCGACAGCACCCCCACCCACAACGCCAGGGCGAAGGCGAAGGGGATGTCCAGTACGACCAGCACGAGGTAGTGCGCGCCGGAGCAGATCAGGGCCAGGAGCGCGCGGGAGTAGAGGTAGCCGCCCGTCTTGGCGATCGCGATCTCCCAGGCCCGTAGGACCTCGCGCTGGGTCCGCGGAGGCAGGACCGAACAGATCACCCGGCGAAAACGCGGCCCGTCGGCGCACAGGTAGAAGGTGAACAGCGCGATCGTCAGCCCGTTGAACAGCAGAGCCAGGACGGTGGTCCCCGCACCCCAGACGTTCCCGGCGATCTGGGAGGCGTACTGCTCGACCACACCGCTGGCGCTGGAGATCTCGTTCAGCAGGGTGGTGGGGGAGTAGGAGGTGTTGAACGTGGTGTTGAACCAGTTCAGGGCGGCGCGGGTCAGCGTCGGGACCTCGGAGGCGAAGGCCAGGACCTGTCCGATGA
>CALGOD010000444.1 GCA_937957845.1 uncultured Nocardiopsis sp. | reverse complement strand
AGCCACCGACCCGTTTCAGCGTACGCCCAGCGCGGGATTTCCGCCGGAGAATCCGGCAGGGCTGCGAAGTTCGTCTTCCAGAACGCGCCTGCCTGCGGACGTCACCAACCTAGCGGACGAAACCGTGCTCCTTGGCCAACCTGCAGATCGCGAGTACGCGGATGGTCTCCCAGTCGTACTCGACGGCATCGGAGTCCCAACCCCGTTCGAGGCAACCGTCGAGGAAGCCGTGAAGGTAGGTGCCGAGGGTGCGGGCGTTGAGTTCGGTGCCCGAAGCGGCGATCCCCTCGCGCACCTCGGCGGCGTGTTGGTCCAGCTCAGCGCACAGCCAGGGTTCGATCGGACCGCTGAGAGGACCGATCCGGTGGAAGTCACGGGTGAGTCCGGCCAGCGGATGGCGCACGGAGGTCCCACTGGGCATGGAAGTACCTACTCGGGTGGTCAGGAGACGGAAACTTCATCGATATTAAGGGAGCCCACCAACGAATCGTTACGAAAGTGGTGGACATTACCCATCTTTGACCAAGAAACACCAAGATCGAGTCAAAGATGGGTAAGGTCTGCCCTCACCCTGTCGGACGGCCTCAAGAGGACAGACCCATGGCCTCCAGGCGTGCGGCGTGCCGGTCGGTGAGCGAGGCGAACATCCTGCTGACCGCCGCCAGGTCCCCCAGACCGCCACCGTCACCCGTCTCCGACCGTTCGGCCGCCAACAGCGCGGCGAGGTGGGGACGGGTCACCGCCACCGCCTGCGCCTGGCTGAGCGCCTCACCGACCAGTCGGCGGGCCCACAGGGACAGGCGTCCCGCCAGCGTGGGGGTCTCCTCCAGGGCCGCGCGCACCGTGCTCGCGACGAACTCGGCGCGACCGGTCTCCGCCAGAACCCCCTCCACCAGGGTCCGCGTCTCCTCGTCGGCCAACGCGGCGACCTTGCGGTAGAAGTCACCCGCGATACCGTCGCCGACGTAGGTCTTGACCAGGCTCTCCAACCAACTCTGCGGTTCGGTCCTGCTGTGCCAGGCGTCCAGAGGTTCCACGAACGGGGCCATGGCCTCCTCCGGGTCGGCTCCGAGCTCCTCCAGACGGTCCCGCAACGCCTGGTAGTGCGCCTGCTCCGCGGCGGCGAGGGCGGCGAGCTGTCCCTTGGAACGTAGGGAGGGCGCCAGCCCGGCGTCGTCGGCCAGACGGAAGAAGGAACCTAGCTCGGCGTAGGCGAGGAGTCCGAGCAGATCGATCACGCCGGCGCTGTCAGAGGAGCCTTGGGTCATGTCGGTCAGAGTATCGTCCGGCCGTTCGGGCACCGAACCGGGGACTAAACAGACCGCGGACACGGTTGCACCCGCTGAGAGCGGGTACGGTCCACGCCGTCCACAGCCAGGTGAACCGCCCTATGTCCACCTGGCATTCCAACAGCTAGACTCTGCGTGATGACCGGCGTGTGCGTCCTACTCGAAAATCTCCTCACGCACGCGGGGATCTCCCACGCACCGGTGCCGCGCAGGCGGCGCCCACACAGGCTCGGACCACCGTTGGGTCCCGAGTCGCGTGAGGACCAACGACGAACCACGGATGCTCCCCGTCCCAGGCGGGGAAGGTCACGATCCGCGGCGGGGGACCCCCCACGCCGCATGGACCGGCCAGGGCAGCGCCACAGCACCGCCTCACCAGGAGGCCGAGGTGAGCCGCGCCCGCCTGGCGGCCAGGAGCCGGCCACGACCGCATCCCGCCGCGGCCACGCAGGAGCCTGCGGCCCGCGAAGATGGAGGCTTGAGCCCTGAGCAGCACAGAAGAGACAACCAAACCCAAGACGACCTTCCGCGATCTGGGTGTGAGCACCGAGCTCGCGGACGCACTGGAGGCGGAGGGGATCGTCGAACCCTTCCCCATCCAGGAACTCGCCCTGCCGATCGCGCTGGGCGGTAACGACATCATCGGTCAGGCCCGTACCGGTACGGGCAAGACCCTCGCCTTCGGCCTTCCGCTCCTACAGCGGGCACAGGCCGACCCAGGCTCGTCCAAGCGGCCCCGTGCCCTGGTCGTGGTCCCCACCCGTGAACTGGCCATCCAGGTCGCGGCCGACCTGACCACCGCCGCCAAGCGCAGCGGCGGTCGGATCCTGACCGTCTACGGCGGCCGTTCCTACGAGCCGCAGATCAACGGCCTCAAGGAGGGGACCGACGTCGTCGTCGGCACCCCGGGGCGTCTGCTGGACCTGGAGAAGCAGAAGCACCTGCGGCTGGACCAGGTGTCCGCCGTGGTGTTGGACGAGGCCGACAAGATGCTCGACCTGGGCTTCCTGCCCGACATCGAGCGCATCCTCACCAGGACTCCGCAGGAGCGCCAGACGATGCTCTTCTCGGCCACCATGCCGAGCGAGATCGTCTCCCTGTCGCGCAAGTACCTGCACCGTCCCACCCACGTCCGGGCCGGCGACGACGACGAGATCGACGGCACGGCCATCACGGGGCAGATCACGCAGCACGCGTTCCGCACCCACCAGATGGACAAGATCGAGATGCTCGCCCGTCTGCTGCAGGCCGAGGACCATGGCCAGAGCATGGTGTTCTGCCAGACCAAGCGGGCCTGTGACCGGGTGGCCGGTGATCTGAAGGCTCGTGGATTCGCCGTCGCGGCCGTTCACGGAGATCTGGGACAGAGCCAACGCGAGCGCGCCCTGCGCGCCTTCCGCAACGGCAAGATCAACATCCTGGTCGCCACCGACGTGGCCGCCCGGGGGCTCGACGTGGACGACGTCACCCACGTGGTCAACTACGAGACCCCCGAGGACGAGAAGACCTACACGCACCGCATCGGCCGTACCGGTCGGGCGGGGCGCAGCGGTACCGCCGTCACCTTCGTGGACTGGCAGGAGATGCCGCGTTGGAAGCTGATCAACGCCGCACTCGACCTGCCGTTCGCCGAACCGGAGGAGACCTACTCCACCTCTCCGCACTTCTTCGAGGCGTTGCGGATCCCGGCGGGGACCAAGGGCAAGTTGGCCGCGGACAAGCGCGACGAGCACGCGGGCCTCGAAGCCGAGGAGATCGAGGACATCGGCGACACCGGCA
>CALGOD010000443.1 GCA_937957845.1 uncultured Nocardiopsis sp. | reverse complement strand
AGTGGACCGTCAAGCTCAAGGAAGGCCTCAAGTACGAGGACGGCACCGAGATCACGGCCGAGGACATCAAGTACGGCATCGCCCGCTCCAACTTCAACGGTGGCGTGTTCACCGAGGGCCCGCAGTACTTCTCGGCGCACCTGGACCAGGACGACCACAACGTCTACGAGGGTTCCGACCCGCTCGAGGGCTTCGACTCCATCGAGACCCCGGACGACTACACGCTGGTCTTCCACCTCAAGGACTCCTTCTCCGAGTTCCCGAACGTGCTGGTCCAGCCGCAGACCGCGCCGGTCCCGGTCGAGGCCGACCGTGGTGAGCTCTACCAGGAGCAGGTCCTCTCCTCGGGGCCGTACAAGTTCGACGGCAAGTACGAGCCCGGCGTCAAGCTCCACCTGGAGCGCAACGAGCACTGGGACCCCGAGACCGACCCCATCCGCCCGGCGCTGCCGGACCGCATCGAGGTCGAGATCGGTGTCAACCAGGACGAGATCGATGAGCGCCTGGTCAACGGCGAGATCGACGTGGACCTCGCGGGCACCGGTGTGGGCCCGTCGATGTTCGCCCGCCTGGTCGACGACGAGTCCGTCCAGGGCAACCTGGACAACCCGTACTCGGGCGCCCTGCGTTACGTGAACATCCACACCCCCGTCATCGAGGACGTGGCCTGCCGCCAGGCCATCATGTACGCGGCCAACCGCGACAGCATGTGGCGCGCCTGGGGCGGCGACACCGGTGGCGACATCGCCACCAACCTGCTTCCCCCGACCATCCCCGGCTCCAACCCCGAGGCCGACCTGTACCCGTCCGAGGACGACACGGGCGACCTCGAGGCCGCGAAGGAGAAGCTGGAGAAGTGCGGCGAGGCCGACGGCTTCAGCACCAACATCGCGGTCCGCGCCGAGCGCGAGAAGGACGTCCAGACGGCCGAGGCCCTGCAGGAGTCCCTGGCCCGCGTCGGCATCGAGGTCGACATCAAGACCTTCCCGTCCGCCGACTTCTTCGGCCAGTACGCCGGCTCCCAGGACTACGTCCGTGAGAACGACATCGGCCTGAGCGTCTCCGGCTGGGGCCCGGACTGGCCCACCGGCTACGGCTTCGCCTCCAAGATCACCCACGGCGACGCCATCATGGAGACCGGTAACTTCAACACCTCCGAGCTCGACGACCCGGAGATCAACGGCCTGTGGGACGAGGCCCTCCAGACCGAGGACCCCGAGGAGCGCGCCGCCCTCTACGAGCAGATCGACACCCTCGTCATGGAGAGCGCGGCCATCCTGCCGGTCGTGTTCGACAAGACGCTGATCTACCGCTCCGACGAGCTCACCAACGTCTACTACCAGCCCTCGTACATGATGTACGACTTCATGACGCTCGGTGTGGACCGCGACTAGCCCCGCCTAGCGGCCTGAACTAGTACGAGAAGGCAGGTGAAAGCGGCGGGGCCCACGGACCCGTGAGGCCCCGCCGCCGACCGCGATGCTGAACTATATTCTTCGCCGCCTGGGCGCGGGACTGCTGCTGCTCGCCGTTGTCACGGCGGTGACCTTCTGGATCTTCTACGTCCTGCCCCGCTGGGCGGGCGTGACCCCGCGCGGTATGGCCGCGATGTACGTGGGCAAGGCCCCCACCCCCGAGGCGCTGGACGCCACGGTGGAGCGCCTCGGCCTGGACCAGCCCATCGCGGTGCAGTTCCTGGAGTTCGTGCGCGGTCTGCTGTTCGGTCAGGAGTTCACCTTCGGCCGTGAGACGGTGGATTGCGCCGCCCCCTGCCTGGGCTACTCCTTCACCACCAACAGCCCCGTGCTGCCCCAGCTGTTGGACCGCCTGCCGGTCACCATGTCGCTGGCCTTCGGGGCGGCGATCATCTGGGTCGTCGGCGGTGTGGCCGTCGGTGTCCTGTCCGCGGTCAAGAAGGGCAGCCTCTTCGACCGCCTGGCCATGGGAACCGCCCTGGTCGGGGTCTCCCTCCCCATCTACTTCACGGGTCTGTTGGCCCTGTCCTTCCTCGTGCACGAGTGGAAGCTGTTCCCCGTCTCGCGCTACGTGCCCCTGACGGAGGACCCGGTCGCCTGGTTCCAGGTGATGTTCCTGCCCTGGGTGACCCTGGCCTTCCTGCACGCGGCGCAGTACGCGCGTCAGACACGCGCGGGCATGCTGGAGGTCCTGGGCGAGGACTACATCCGCACGGCCCGGGCCAAGGGCCTGAGCGAACGCCGCGTGATCTTCAAGCACGCGCTGCGTCCCACGCTCACGCCCATCGTGACGATCTTCGGACTGGACCTGGGCCTGGTACTGGGCGGCGCGATCCTCACCGAGAAGGTGTTCTCCCTCAAGGGGGTGGGCGCCTACGCGATCGACTCCATCATCTCCAAGGACCTGCCCGTCATCTTGGGCGTGACCCTGATGGGTGCCGTCTTCATCGTCATCTGCAACCTCCTCGTCGACCTGCTCTACCCGATCGTCGACCCACGGGTCCGGATCGCCGGCTGACCGCGGCAGCGTTGAACAGACCAGCTCTAACGAAGGAAAGTGACATGGCCTCGACCGAGCCCGTCGTCCGGGTGGACGACCTGCGGGTGGTGTTCCCGACCATGGACGGCGACGTTCACGCGGTGAACGGGCTGTCCTTCGAGGTGCCCGCGGGCGGAGCCCTGGGCATCGTGGGGGAGTCCGGCTCGGGCAAGAGCGTGACCTCGCTGGCCCTGATGGGCCTGCACCGGGGCAGCCGTGCCAAGATCACCGGTGCCATCGA
>CALGOD010000442.1 GCA_937957845.1 uncultured Nocardiopsis sp. | reverse complement strand
ACCGGTCAGGGCGGCCACCCGTGATCACCGACTGGTTCACCATCTGAGCGGACGGCCGACTCCTCCCGAAGGTCCCCCGGCGCGGATCCGCCTCCCCCGACACCCAGGGGACGCACATCCCGGTCGGCCGGTGTTCACAGAACAGGACCTTCCACAACCTGGTTATCGGCGGGCATGAACGCACGCTCGATCATGCTCCTTCGCCTGCCTTCGTCCCGGTTCGCACCCACCGTGCTCTCCCTCCGTTCCTGCTCACCCTTCCCGTACTCTCCTGAGCGCTGCTCTTCCTGGAGCCGGTACACGCCTCGGCGAAAGGCACCTCCACGTGTCCCCCTCCGCCCGACCGGATCCCCTCTCCCCTGTTCCCTCTCACCCTGGCGGAGGCGACGGAGTCGAGCCCTCCGCACTGCGCTCCGGCAAGGAGCTGCTCGCCAAGGTCACCCGCGGAGTGCGGTTGGCGCAGGGCGGCATGCTCGACCAGACCCTGGCCCTGCTCAGTGACGCCCACCGGCGGCTGCGCGACCACCCCGTGGCCGAGTCCGCGACGGTGATGCCGGGAGTCCTTCTGAACCTGGGACTGGCGCAGACCCTGCGCGGTCGTTTCGAGGAGGCCGAAGAACACCTGCACAAGGCGCGTTCCCTGGCCGAGGAACGCCGCCTGGAGCTCATGGGCCTGGTCGTCCGTCAGAACCTGGGATGCCTCAGCCTCTACCGGGGCGACACCCCCACCGCCATCGCCACCTTCCACAGTCTGATCGGGCTCCTTCCCCCGGAACGGCGGGAGGCCCTGCACGTGGACCTGGCCGAGGCCCTGCTCGCCGAGGGGCTGGTGGAGGAGGCGGCCGCAGTGTTGGCCGACGGCGCGGGCGACGGGGAGTCCTCCGGATCGGCGAACACCATGTTGGTGGAGGCCAAACTACGACTGCTCCGGGGCGACCACCACCGCACGGTCGAACTCACCCGCCGAGTACGGCACATGTTCGGAGCGACCTCGATGTGGTATCGGCCGGCGACCCGTCTCGAAAGGATCGCCCTGCGCTCGGCTCGGGCCCGCGCGTCTGCCCCGGTGCTCCGAGCGCACACGGCTCTGACCGTCAGAAGGCCCTTCGCCGCACCCGAACCCCCCGGTGTGACCGCCCCGCAGCGGGCGTTGAAGACGTTGGAGGGCGCGGTGTCCCTCGCCCCCGGGCCCTGGCTCGCGCAGGCGCGCGAGGACCCGGACGTGGTCCGGGCCGGTCTGGAGAGCGCTCTGACGGCCGGGGACGCGGGCACCGCGCTGGAATGGGCGGAACTGGCCCGGACCTGGGCGGTTCCGCACGTGCCCGGTCCCGACGTGCGCACACCGGTGACCGCCTCGCTGTCCCGGCTCTATCGACGGGCACTCACTCAGGGACACCCCACCGCCCCCCTCGTCCGAGCCCTGGAGTCCGCCCGCTGGCAGGCCCATCACGAGGAGCGTGCCGCGCGGCCGGCGAACGGCCCGCGAAAGGGCCGCACCTTCTCGTCCGTGGCGGAGGTGTTGCCGGAGCGCCTCGGCGACCGGGCCTTCGTCCGGTACACACAGACCGACGGTCAGGCGTGGGCACTCGTGGTCGCGGCCGGACGCGTACACGTCCGTGCGTTGGGCCCGGTCGCACGGGTGGCACGCCTCTTGGCCGGATTCGTCCACTCCGTGTCGTTTCCCGGGCTCGGGGCCGGTCCCGACCCCCGGACGGCGGCGGAGGCGGTCTCCCGTGTCCTGCTGGGGCCGCTGTCGCCCCTGCTCGGTGATCGTCCGTTGGTGGTGGCCGGCGACCCCTACCTCGGAGATCCGCCGTGGGGCATGCTCCCCGGGCTGCGGGGACGCCCGGTACAACTGGTGCCCACCGCCCGGTTCTGGTTGGACCGCGTGTCCCGTGGCACGCCCGGTTCCCGAGGACGGGTACTGCTGGTGGCGGCGCACGAACCGTCGGGGGCCGGACACGAGGTGGCCGGGCTGAGCCGCCTTCTTCCGGGGGCACGTGTGCTCACCGGCGGAAGGGCGGGACGCCTCGACGTGTTGGAGGCCTTCGGCCAGGCCGATCTGGTCCACCTGGCCGGGCACGGGCGTGTTCCCGACCGTTCGCCCATGCTCGCCTCGATCACCCTGCACGACGGTTCCCTGCTCGCCTACGACCTGGCCTCGCCGTCTCGGGCGCCGCACACGGTGATCCTGTCCACCTGTGGGAGCGGCCGGGGTTTCGCCGGCCGGGCCGGGGCTCCGCTCGGCTTCGCCGGCGCGCTGTTGGCCGCCGGGGTCCGTACGGTGGTGGCCAGTCCCGTTCCCGTCGAGGACCACGGGACCGGAGGGGCGATGGTGCGCTTCCACCGTGCGCTCGTCTCAGGGACTCCCCTGCCCGAGGCGGTGGCTGCTCACCTCGGGCCGCTGGGTTTCTGCTGTTTCGGGGGATGACGCCCCCGCCCCTACCAGCCGCGCTCTCGCCACTCGTCCAGGTGCGGGCGCTCCGTGCCCAGGGTGGTGTCACGACCGTGGCCGGGGTAGACCCAGGTGTCGTCGTCCATCACGCCGAACACGTGCTCCTCCACGTCCCCGAGCAGGACACGGAAGTCCTCGTCGGACCAGGTCCGGCCGACGCCACCGGGGAAGAGGCTGTCGCCGGTGAACAGATGGGTGTGCCCCTCGGGGTCGTCGTACCGCAGGGCGATCGAACCGGGTGTGTGCCCACGCAGGTGGATGACGGTCAGGAAGCAGTCCCCGACAGGGATACGGGCTCCGT
>CALGOD010000441.1 GCA_937957845.1 uncultured Nocardiopsis sp. | reverse complement strand
CCTGGAAGTCGTGGGTGATGCTCCTCGTGCCCCTGTTCCCAACGGGATCGTTCCGGTGGATTGCGTGGTGGTCGACGAGGACGGTGAACTTTTCGGGGAAATAATCCTGTGGAACGAGTCGGGCATGCTTTCCGGTCTCGAATACGCATGGTTCGGCGATCATCCGCCCAGGTCGCTTCCGCGTGTGGACCGGATGATCACTTCTCAGCGTGTCCTTTGACCTTGGCAGGAATTTCTTCGGTGAGCCTGCTCCGTCTCACCCTTCCGGGCCGGGTTCAGTTCTGGTTCACCGGCCAGACCGCCGCCGGATCACAGTGCTCTGGGCAGGCCAACAGATAGACCTCGTTGCCTAGGAACAGTGTGTGGAAGTCGTCGGCGACGCCCTCCGGTCGCTCCGGCGCTCCGGAGCGGGCGGCGAACCTCATGTCCTCGGGCACCTGGCACACGTACACCAGATCAGCGCCGCACGCGCACTGGTAGTGCTCGGGGTTCTGTGCCCAGGACGGCGTGCCGCCCACCTTGAACGTCTGCGCCCCCTTTCCCCGTGTGTCGGGGACGTCGGAGAAAGGCCGCAGAACCAGCTCCCGGGTGAGCAGGAGCGGTTCCGCTTCCTTGGAGGGCCGCACCGCCCTGCGCTGCAGCAGCACTCGCCAGAAGGGAGCGGGGTAGCCCTCCGATGGAGCGTCCCAGTATCGCGGGACCAGCCGGCCGTCGTCGGTCGGTTCCGGGATCGTCGCGTCCTCATGGACACGACAGTGGAAGAGCAGCAGATGGTCGCCCCCGAAAGGCCCCAGATCCGGGGGGAGGGCCAGCTGGAAGAACAGCGTCAGCCGCTCTCCGCAGAAGCATTCCGGCCACTCCTGGCCCTCGTCGAGGAAAGGCCGACCACCCACCGAGTTCCGCACCGGCCGTTCCGGTGGTCGGGGCGCCACCTCGATCGTGTGGGCGGGGAACGGCTGCGGGAAGGACGGGGCACCGGATTCGACCATCCGCTCACTGTAGAGGGTCCCTCTTGGGTCGACGGGCGCCGGCCCCGCCGCGAGGCTGCGCGGGAACGACCTCTGCTTCCGTGCCCCACCGGAACCGTCCGGCGGGCCGCTCGGACCATGTGACGTCGTCGGCGGGCCGGTTCCTGGGCCTGCACTCCAGGAACCGGTGGCCGCCGTCGCGGCCCGGCTAGCCGGACGTGCCGGAGACCACTTCCGGTCGGTCGTCGCTGAAGTTCGAGACCATGATGAGGCCGAGGACCAGGACCGCGATGTGCAGGATCAGGGAGAACCCCATCGCGTTGGCGAAGGTGGTGTACTGCAGTCCGATCTGCATGGCCGCGCCGAGCGCTGCGGCGCCCAGTACCGCTCCGACCTGGCGAGAGGTGTTGTACACGCCGGACCCGGCCCCCAGGAGTTCGGCCGGGAGCTGGCGCATGCTGATGGTGGAGTTGGCCGACCAGCACATGGCGTTGGCGGCGCCCATGAGCATCAGGGGGAGGATCAACCAGACGAACGGGAGTTCCTGGCTGATGAACACGACGTACAGCACCATGGCGGTGATCATCGAGGTGAATCCGATTTTGGAGATGCGTCCTGGTTCCAGCCGGTCCGTCAGTCGGCCGACCACCGGTGCCAGTGTCACCGAGACGATGGCCGTCGGCAGCAGCAGGAGGCCCGCGGCCTGGGCCGACAGGCCGGCGCCCAGTTGCAGGTACAGCATGATGGGCAGGTTCACCGAATAAACGGAGAAGCCCAGCGTGGCGACGGACAGGGAGCCGAAGCGGAAATTACGGATCCTGAAGAGTCCCAATGGCACCAAGGCCTCGTCGCCGCGCAGGTCCGCCCGCTTCTGCAACCGGACGAAGAGCACCAACGCGAGCACGCCGACGGCGAGGACGCCCCACAGCCACAGCGGCCAGCCCAGTTCCGGTCCCTGCTGCAACGTGAAGACGATCCCCAGCACGGCGATCAGGGAGACCACGGCGCTGAGCAGGTCGATACGTCCCATACCGGTCGGCAGGCGCGGCACCCAGCGGGCGACCAGGGCCAGTGCGACCAGGCCCAGGGGAAGGTAGAGGAGGAAGACCCACCGCCATCCGATTCCACCGGCCAGCAGTCCACCGATGACGGGTCCGAAGAGACCCGCGGAACTGGCCACCGCACTCCAGACCCCCATTGCCGCGCCCCGGCGATGGCGGGCGAAGACGCGGTTGATCACGCTCAGGGACTGGGGGTTGAGCAGAGAGCCGCCGAAGCCTTGGACGGCCCGCGCCAGAATGAGGGCCTCGATCGTCGGGGCGAAGGCGCATGCGGCTGCGGCCAGGGTGAAGAGGGCCATGCCCGCCAGGTACATGTGGCGCTGCCCGAAACGGTCGCCCAGGCGTCCGGTGACCAGCAGAGGAACCGCGAACGTCAACAGGT
>CALGOD010000440.1 GCA_937957845.1 uncultured Nocardiopsis sp. | reverse complement strand
TGCGGGGCCGAGTACCGGATCGACAACACCTGGCCCGGCGGCTTCCAGGCGGGGGTGACGGTGACCAACACCGGCTCCCGGGCGATGGACGGCTGGGGGGTGTCCTGGGAGTTCGCCGCCGGTGAGGAGATCACCAGCCTCTGGAACGGCTCCCACGAGCAGGACGGCGCCTCGGTCCGGGTCACCGACGCCGGATGGAACGCCCGGATCGAACCCGGGGGCTCGGTGCGCGTCGGCTTCAACGGCGTCGTCGACGGTGAGCCCGCGAGTCCGACCGCGCTCACCGTGAACGGTGTGGCCTGCGGCTGACGCTCCGGATCGTGAGGCGGGGCCGGGGTCGCGAAGGAGGCGATTCCGGCCCCGCCCTGTCGCACCTGTCTGTGGAGGGTCGCACCGACCGAGGAGGAAGCAGGTGTACATCAGGTACAACAGGTGCATTGGTTTCATGGGAGAACCTGTGGTCGCGACCATGTCCGAAGTCAGACGACACCTCGCCGACACCATCGACCGCGCGCGTCATGACCGCACACCGACCTTCATCACGCAGCGAGGCAGGACGACCGCCGTCCTCCTCGACGCGGACGAGTACCGACGTCTGCTCGAAGTGGAACGGGCCGCGGAGGACGCCTGGCTCCATCGTCTGGCGGACGAGGCCGAAGAGGAGGGGCGAGAGGGATCCGTCTCCCTGGAGGAGATGGCCCGTGAGCTCGCCCAAGGGGATGGGTGAACCGCCACATCACCCGTTTCACCACCGCGGCCCAGCGCAGGATGCGCGGGATCCCCCGCAAGGAGGCGGTCAGGATCCTACGGCGCCTGTCCGAACTCCAACAGGCACTGGATGTCGGTGACACCAGCGCCTTCGACATCACGCCGCTCACCGGTCATCAGGGCCGATGGCGGCTACGCGTCTGCGACCACCGGGTCGTCCACACCTTGGACAAGGACGACGAGGGCCGACCGATCGTGTGGGTCTGGGTGATCGCCGTCGGAGACCGCGAAGGCGTCTACGAGAAGGGTGCTTGACCGGGATCCGTACCTCGGAGCGCCGGGCCCGTCCTTGTCCGACGAACATGTCCGGACCTTCGCCCCCGGGTCCCGGAGGAGGAGGACCACGGAGGCGAAGGGGCCTGAGAGGGTGCCCTCAGCCCTTCACCGCGCCGATGATGACGCCCTTGGTGAAGTGCTTCTGCACCAGCGGGTAGACGAACGTGACCGGCACCAGCGCCACCACTCCGATGGCCATCTGGATGGCCAGGTTCGGCGCCGACGCGGTCCCCTGTACGGCGTCGCCGATCACCGAGTTGGAACTGAGCTGCTGGCCCTGCTGCACGTACTGGCGCAGCACCAGCTGCAACGGCCACTTGGCGTTGTCGTTGATGTAGAGGACGGCGTTGAAGAAGGCGTTCCAGTAGCCCACCGCGTAGAACAGGGCGATGACCGCCGTGACCCCCTTGGACATGGGCAGCACCAGCCGGGTCAGGATGGTCCACTCGCTCGCCCCGTCCACGCGTGCGCTGTCGCCGATCTCCTGGGGCAGGTTCATGAAGAAAGCGCGCATCACCACCAGGTTGAACGCGTTCACCGCCGTGGGCAGGATCAGCGACCAGTAGCTGTCGATCAGCCCGACCTCGCTCACCAGCAGGTACAGCGGGATCATCCCCGGGGCGAACAGGAAGGTCAGCAGGATCGCGAACAACAGCGGCCGGTGCCACAGCGAGCCCGGCTGGGACAGCCCGTAGGCGGCCAGGACGGTCGCCGCCAGGCTGACCGCCGTCCCCACCGCCGTGACGCCCAGGCTCACCAGGACCGCCCTGGTGACCACGCCGCCGCCGAACAGGTCGGCGTAGGCCTGGAAGGAGACTCCCTGCGGGACCAGGACCAGGCCGCCCGCCTCGTTGACCGCCGATGCGGGGGACAGGCTGGTCAGGACGACGACGTAGAGCGGGAAGACGATGACGGCGGCGATGACGGCGAGCGAGGTGTTCTTCGCCGCGCGCGCTGGAAGACTCGGGCGCTCCGCCCACACGGGGCGGTCCTCGAACAGTGTGCTCATGATCGTCGATAGATTCCGTTCTCCCCCATCTTGTGGGCCAGCTTGTTGGCCAGCACGATGAGGACCAGTCCGACCACGCCCTTGACCAGGCCCGCGACCGCTCCGGCGCTGTAGTTCCCCGTCACCAGGGTCTGGTGGTAGATGAAGGTGTCCAGCACCTCGGACACGGCCGAGCCGAACGCGTCCCGCTGCAGGTAGAACTGCTCGAACCCGACGTTGAGGATGTCGCCGAGTTTGAGGATCAGCAGCAGGACGATCACCGGCCGCAGGCCCGGCAGGGTGATGTGCCACATGCGCCGCCATCGGCCGGCCCCGTCCACGGCCGCGGACTCGTACAGGTTCTGGTTCACGGCCGCCAGCGCGGCGAGGAAGATGATCGTCCCCCACCCGGCGTCCTTCCAGATCATCTGGGAGGTGACCACGAACAGGAACGCGTCCGGGTCGGTCATGATCTCCAGTGGCGCGTGGCCGTTGCGTCGCAACATCTGGGAGAACAGCCCGGCACCGCCCAGGATCTGCTGGAACAGGGTGACGACCAGGACCCAGGAGAAGAAGTGCGGCATGTACACGATGCTCTGGAGCACCAGCCGCAGTCTGGGCGTCATGACGCTGTCCAACAGGATCGCCAGGGCGATGGGGATGGGGAAGAAGAACACCAGCTGGACGGTGGCGATCACCAGGGTGTTGCCGACCGCGCTCCAAAAACGCGCGTCGGTGAACAGTCGCTCGAACTGGGCCAGGCCCACCCACGGGCTGCCGAGCACGCCGTCCCAGGGGTTGTACTCCTGGAAGGCGATGATGTTGCCCAGGGTCGGCGTGTAGTGGAACACCGCCAGCAGCCCGATCGCCGGGAGCGTCATCAACAGCAGCTGCCAGTCTCGGCGCAGCCGGGCCGAGAACGGCGGTCCCTGTCCCCTTCGTGCGGTACGTGCGCCCCGGTGGTCGGGGACCACGGGGGACCGCCGTCCCCGGCTCCCGCGCCGACCGGACACGGGGGCCGGGGAGGGGGTCCCGCCGGGGGCCATGGTCCGTTCAGTCACGGCCGTGCTCCTGGAGGACCTCCATGTAGAACTCGCGTCCCTCGTCGCCACCGTCGCGGCGCCAGTCGGCGATGGCCCGGTCCAACGCTCCGAGGTCCTCGCGGCCCCGGATGATGTCCTCCACCTTGTCGGTCATGGGGGTCTCGGCCGCGGAGAAGCGCTCGGGACGCTGGATGCGGATGCCCGCGAAGGGGTCCTCTTCGGCGAACCGGGCGGCGTGGTTGTACCAGTCGCACTTCCACTGGACGAAGTCCGGGTACTGGCTCTCGGTGACCGCCGGGGGCCGTCCGCTCAGGAAGTAGTAGCCGTCGTTGACCTCGGAATTGCCCAGGTCGGTGAGCTGCGGGGCGCCGTTGTCGTCGAGCTCGTGGTGGACGCCCTCCTTGCCGTAGCGGTAGTCCATGTACTCCCGGGTGCCGAAGGGCGCGGCGCAGAAGTTCAGGATGCCGAGGATCTCCTCGACCTCCTCCGGCTCCATCCCCTTGCGCACGAACACCGACTGGCTGGAGGGGTCGTTGCGGTGCATGACGGGGTCCTCGCCCCCGGCTCCGAAGACCGGCATCAGGTCCAGCCGGAACTCGGGGTCGTCGCCGAGCATCTGCATGTAGGCCTCGTGCCAGGCACCGATCCCGTCCTGGTTGAAGACGATCTGACCGGAGTTGAGCAGCTCTTTGGAGTTGTCGGCCTTGGCGACGATGTCGGGGTGGACCAGGCCGGCGTCGAGTACATGCGCAAGGTGTTCGACGCCGGCTCGCCACTCGTCGGTCTCGAACATGTGGACGAGGTCGCCGTTCTCGTAACGCCACTGTTTGGGTGCGCCGAAGACCTGCC
>CALGOD010000439.1 GCA_937957845.1 uncultured Nocardiopsis sp. | reverse complement strand
GACGTCGAGCAGCCGCAGGAGGGCGGGGTTGACGTCGGGCGGCCCCACCGCCCGGGCCACCGTGTCCCCGGACGCGGAAGAGGCCTCCACGGGCGCCACGTCGACGACGAGCAGGGGCAGGGCGACGCGGTCGGCGCCCTCTCCCAGGACCACGAGCGGGTAGCCGTAGCGTGGTGTCTGCCCGTGTCTTCGGGCCAGACGCAGGACCCGGGCCGCGTCGGAGGAGAGCACGAGGGTCTCGCGGGCACCGCTGAACAGGACCTCGTGCCCCGCGGGCAGGCAGGCGCAGGCGTCGGTGCCCAGGTCCCGCGCGTGGACCGTGTGCGTGTGCACCGCCTCGCGACGTAGGCAGGAGCGAAGGTAGGCCAGCAGGGAGAGCACTTCGGAACGGTCGATCGAAGGCTTCCACCGGAGCGAGGCGGTTCCGACGCCCACGGTCCGCCCCGGACGTTCGGGCGGGGCGTCCGGCGACCTCCGCGGGTGCCCGTACCCGATCTCGTACTCGTCGTCCCTCAGTGATCTCAACGCCGCCCCGCCCCCAGGTGTGTGATCGGCCGGTTACCCGATGACAGCAAGGCCATTGTGGGGGATGGAGCGCCGCCGGACCCCTCGAACGCCGAAATCCGCCCGGGCCTTCCGGTTCCGGCGAAGAGGTCAAGGGGACGGATCCCGTCCCCGCATCATCCCCGCGTTTCGAGGCCGTGGACGCGTAGGGCGATCCAGAGTTCGGCCCTGTAGTCGGGATCGTCCAGGTCCCCGGGTAGCAGGTCGCGGATACGGCGCATGCGGTAGCGCAGCGTGTGGCGGTGGACCCCTAGGACCTCGGAGGCGGCGTCCCAGCGTCCCGAGGCCGCGAGATAGGCGCGTAGCGAGGCGAGCAGCTCGGCGGAGGTCCGTTGCCGCAGGAGCGGGGCGAGCAGTTCCTGCGCCATGCGGGATCCGGCCGGAGTCCGTGTCAGACCGAGGAGCCCGCCCGGCAGGTCGCCGAACCGGAGCAGGTCCTCTCCCGAGCCGTGTGCCGCCTCCCACGCTCGCTCGGCCTGGGACAGCGCTCCCGGAAGCTGGGCGTAGGAGGAGGGGTCGCTCACGCCGACCGGGCCCTCCAGTACCTCGCCGATCACGCCGTCGGCCGTGTCGGCACCGGCCATCAGGAGTGCGCGCCCGTCCTGTTCGGCGGTCAGAACGCCCTCGGGCGGGTGCGCGGGGCCGCCCCGCTCCGCCACCGCCACCACGACGGGTGCGGGGGGCAGGGCCTCCCGCAGCCGCTCCGCCCCTGGGTGGAGGGGGTCCAGTGCCCCGGTGAGCAAGGCGTTGAGCACCCCCTCACGGATCTTGGTGGGGACACTGTGGGCGGTGCGCTCCAGTTCGAGGGAGAGCAGTGACACCGCGGCGTTGACCAGCGTGCGTTCGTCGGAGCCCAGTCTGCCCCCGGTCCCCACCGCGAGGAAGCCGCGTATCCGTCGGCCGGTGCCCAGGGGCTGCACGGACACGTGCTCGTCACCGGAGGTGACCGAGACGCTGGCGCGCACGCCCGCCGCACGCAGGCGGTCCAGCTCGTCCGTCAGAACGGCGGCTTGCTCCGCGGCCGAGGCGGGGGCCGCGTGCCGGGCGATACCGTCGTTGGACAGCAACACGACCCGGGCACCGAGGTCGCGGGACAGGCGGTCCACGATCGCCGAGGCGCCGGTGAGCGCCGCGCGGGTGAGCTCACGCTGGGCGGCGAAGGCACGGCTCAGTCCCTCGTACTCCTCCTTGGCCAGGAGGCGGGACACCTCCTTGCCGATCGCTATGAAGGGGGTCTCCCGTCCGACCTCCAACAGGGTGAGTCCGGACTCGGCGGCGGCCTCACGCAGCTGGACGGGCGTGTGCTCCAGGACCACGCCCGCGGCGAAGCCCAGGCCGGCGATCCGGCGTTCGGCCAGGCGTCGCGCGTAGTCGCGCAGGTCGGGGACGCCACCGGCCCACCGCACCCCGGTGGTGAGCAGGAGTTCGCCACCCGCCAGGTAGGGGGTGGGGTCCTCCAATTCGCTGACCGCGACCCACTCCACCTGACGATCCAGGTTCTCCTGTCCGGTGAGCAGGTCCAGCCGCAGGCGCGGTGTACGCATCAGGGCGCCCAGGGTCGGCGGCATTCTGTCCTCCTCCCCCGTGATCACATGTTCGAAAACCTGACGTGTTGGCGCAAGTGTCCGTCTTGATTATCCATGGTGTCCATGTGCACGGGACTCGGCGCATCCTAATGTCGTGCCAGGTCGGCGTACCCACCTCCGACCCTCTCGACTTCCCGTCCACCCACCGCAGAAGGAGGCAGCCGCATGGCAGCGACCGAGGTCGCCCAGTCCCGCCGGGTCGTCACCGAGATCCCCGGCCCCAAGTCCCGCGCGATCCAGGAGCGCCGCCGTTCGGCCGTCGCCCAGGGCGTCGGCAGTGTCCTGCCCGTCTACGTCGAGCGAGCCGGCGGCGGCATCGTCGAGGACGTCGACGGCAACGCCTTGATCGACTTCGGTTCCGGCATCGCGGTGACCAACGTCGGCAACGCCGACCCGCGCGTGGTCGAGCGTGCGGCCGAGCAGCTCGGCCGGTTCACCCACACCTGTTTCATGGTGAACCCGTACGAGGCCTACGTGGAGGTGTGCGAGGCCCTGAACCGGATCACCCCCGGAGACCACGAGAAGCGGTCGATCCTGCTCAACTCGGGTGCCGAGGCGGTCGAGAACGCGGTGAAGATCGCCCGCAGCGCGACCGGCCGCCAGGCGGTGGTGGTCTTCGACCACGCCTACCACGGCCGCACCAACCTCACCATGGCGCTGACCGCGAAGAACATGCCGTACAAGCAGGGCTTCGGTCCCTTCGCCGGCGAGGTCCACCGCATGCCGATGGCCTACGCGTACCGCTGGCCGACCGGCCCGGACAACTGTGGTCCCGAGGCCGCGGACATGGTGATCGACCAGATCACCAAGCAGATCGGCGCCGAGAACGTGGCCGCGGTCGTGATCGAGCCGATCCAGGGTGAGGGCGGCTTCATCGAGCCGGCGCCCGGCTTCCTGCCCGCGGTCGTGGACTTCTGCCGCGCCAACGGCATCGTGTTCGTCGCGGACGAGGTGCAGACGGGATTCGCCCGCACCGGCCACATGTTCGCCTGCGAGCACGAGGGCGTCGTCCCGGACCTGATCGCCACCGCCAAGGGCATCGCGGCCGGTCTTCCGCTGGCGGCCGTGACCGGTCGAGCCGAACTGATGGACGCCGTGCACGGAGGAGGCCTCGGGGGCACCTACGGCGGCAACCCGGCCGCGTGCGCCGCCGCGCTCGCCTCGCTGTCGGCGATCGAGTCCGACGGTCTGGTGGAGAGGGCCCGTGAGATCGGCGAACTGATGCTGGGCCGTCTGCGCGAGATGGCCGGCAAGTACGACGTCATCGGCGACGTGCGCGGACGCGGTGCGATGATCGCGGTCGAACTGGTCAAGGACGCCGACCGCACGCCCGATCCCGAGTCCCTGGCCAAGGTGATGTCCTTCTGTCACTCCCAGGGCCTCGTGCTGCTGAGCGCGGGCACCTACGGCAACGTGATCCGTATGCTGCCGCCGCTGGTGATCGGCGACGACCTGCTGAACGAGGGCCTGGACCTGTTGGAGGAGGCCTTCTCCCGGCTGTGACCCTCCGCGGGTCGCGGGTGCCGTCCACGTACCCACGACCCGCTCCTCCCCGTGGCCTCCCGTGCCCGACCTGTTCCGTGGGCGACCACGGACGCGGGCCCGGGTCCACGGTGGAGCCCCTCCACCGGCGTGGCCCCGGAGCGGAGCGTCCGGTACGGGGCCCGCCCCGGGCGGCGGAGTCACGAACATGCCGGTCATGGCCAAGCGCGCGTCTCCTGAGCCAGACTGGAAGCATGTCGGAACTCCTTTCGCGCCACCGCGCGGTCATGCC
>CALGOD010000438.1 GCA_937957845.1 uncultured Nocardiopsis sp. | reverse complement strand
GTCGTTGTGCTTGACCGAGATCTTGATGTCGCGGAAACCGTGCTCCTCGAACAGCGAGCACTCCCACAGCGCCGACTCCACCAGCGCCTCGGGGGTGGCCTTGCCGTACTTGGCCAGCAGCCGCTTGTCCAAGGAGCCGGCGTTGACCCCGATACGGATGGGGGTGCCGGTGTCGCCCGCGGCCTTGGCGATCTCGGCGACCTTGTCGTCGAACTTCTTGATGTTGCCCGGGTTGACCCGCACCGCCGCGCAACCGGCGTCGATGGCCGCGAACACGTACTTGGGCTGGAAGTGGATGTCGGCGATCACCGGGATCGGCGACTTCTTGGCGATGACCGCCAGCGCGTCGGCGTCGTCGTTGGTGGGCACCGCCACCCGGACGATCTGACAACCCGAGGCGGTCAGCTCCGCGATCTGCTGCAACGTCGCGTTGATGTCGGCGGTCCGGGCGGTCGTCATCGACTGCACCGACACCGGGGCGTCCCCGCCCACAGGGACGCTCCCGACCATGATCTGCCTGGTCTTGCGCCGGGTCGCCAGCGGGCGCGGCGGAGTGGCGGGAATACCGAGATCGACGGTCACGCTTGTTTCACCTCGTCTGCCACCGGAGGGAGGCGGCACTTGATTCGTCCGTTTCGGGAATGGGTGTCCGGCGCAGCGCGCTGAGACGCGTCCGGAAGGCACCGCTCTGGGCGGCCTCGGATACACCGTCGTTCCCGGATCGCGAACCCAGGTTACCCGTATCCGGAGGGGTGTCCCGCACGAGCGGTCACCGTCGGACCAGCGTGGACACCCCGCGCGGACGGGCCGCCAGGACTCAACCGAAGAGCTTCACCGGATTGAACAGGTCGGCGACGAGCAGGACGACGCTGAACACCAGGAAACAGGCCACCACGACGTAGGCCACCGGTGTCAGCAGCGCCACGTCCACCGGGGCGGGTTCGGGTCTGCGCAGCAGCTTCGCCCAGCCGCGCTTGATCCACTCCCAGATGGCGCCGGCCATGTGCCCGCCGTCCAGCGGCAGGATCGGCAGCAGATTGAAGGCGAACAGGAAGAGGTTCACCCCCGCCAGGATCTGCAACATGATCGCGGTGGTGTCCGCCACGGGCAGGCCCTGGGCCATGATCTCGCCGCCGATGCGGGAGATGCCGACGATGCCCACCGGGGAGTCCTGGTTGCGCTCCTCACCGAGGAAGGCGGCGGCGAACACGTCGGGGACCTTGCCGGGCAGGGAGGCGAGCGCCTCGCCGACCCCCACCAGCATGTTCCCCATCTCCGCGGCGGACTCGCCGAGGGTGAGCGGGGCGCGCTCGGTGGCGAAGACGATGCCGAGGAAGCCCACGGTCTCGGTCTGGTAGACGCGGTAGCCCTGGTCGTCGTAGATCGGATCGCCGTCGGCGTCGGTCTGGTAGATGAACTCGCCCTCGGAGTCGCGGGCGGGGAGCTCGTTCTCCACGATGTCGACGTTCAGCGGCAGACGCTCGCCGTCGCGTTCGACCACGATCTCCGTGCCGCCCAGGGACTCGCGGATCTGGCGGTTGGCCGTGTTCCAGTCGGGGGTGGGCTCACCGTCGACCGCGACGATGACGTCGCCGGGCAGCATCCCCGCCTCGGCGGCGGGGGTGGGGGGTGCGTCCTCACAGTCGGTGACGGTGCTGCCGGCGGGCACCACGCACTCGCTGACCTGTCCGATCTGGGTGGTGCTCTGTGGCACGCCGATGCCCATGAACAGCACACCGAGCAGGATCGCGGCCAGGACGACGTTCATGCCCGGCCCGGCGAACATCACGATGAGCCGCTTCCAGGGGGCCCGCTGGTAGAACTGCCGGTCCTGGTCCTCGGGGGTGAGTTCGACGTAGGAGGCCTCACGCGCGTCCTCGGCCATGGCCCGCCAACGGGAGAGCTTGCCAGAGCCGTCGTCGGAGCGCTGCCGCGCGGGCGGGAGCATGCCCACCATGCGCACGTAGCCCCCCAAGGGGACGGCCTTGATCCCGTACTCGGTCTCGCCTCTGCGGAAGGACCACAGGGTCTTACCGAAGCCCACCATGAACTCGGTGCACTTGATACCGAACATCTTGGCCGTGGACATGTGTCCGAGCTCGTGCCAGGCGATCGAGAACAGCAGCCCGAAGACGAACAGCACGATCCCGACCACGGTCATCAGAGCGACCATGCAACTCTCCTCAAGGCGTGTCAGGCCTGGCGCGCGAGCAGCTCACGCGCCCGCGAGCGGGCCCAGTCGTCAGCGGCGTACACGTCGTCCAGGCTCAGCTCCCCGCTCGAGCCGGGGGAGCCCCCGGGACGTTCCGTTCGCTGGTGCTCTGAGACTACCTGGGAGACGGTGTCCATGATCGCCGGGAACGCGAGGTTTCCACGGAGAAAGACGCCGACCGCTTCCTCGTTCGCCGCGTTGTAGACGGCGGGGGCCGTCCCCCCCGCCTCCCCGACCTCGCAGGCCAGGCGGACGGCGGGGAAGGCCTCGTGGTCCAAGGGCTCGAAGGTCCAGCTCTGGGCGCGGGTCCAGTCCATGCCGGGTGCGGCGTCGGGCACTCGGTCGGGCGCACCGAGGCCGTAGGCGATGGGGATCATCATGCTGGGCGGGCTGGCCTTGGCGATGGTGGAACCGTCCACGTACTCGACCATGGAGTGGACGATCGACTGCGGGTGGACGACCACGTCGATCCGGTCGAAGGGCACGTCGAACAGCAGGTTGGCCTCGATGACCTCCAACCCCTTGTTGACCAGGGTGGCGGAGTTGACGGTGATGACCGGGCCCATGCTCCAGGTGGGGTGGTCGAGGGCGTCGGCCGGTGTGACCGAGGCCAGTTCGTCGCGCCCCCTGCCCCGGAAGGGCCCGCCGCTGGCGGTGACCACGAGGCGGCGCACCTCGTCGCGACGGGCGTGCAGATGCCCCTGCGCGAGGCTGGTGAGTTCGCCCTGGGGCAGGTGGGGGAAGCACTGGGCGATGGCGAAGTGCTCGGAGTCCACGGGGACGATCTGTCCCGGCCGGGCCACGGCCCGCACGAGCGGCCCGCCGATGATGAGGGACTCCTTGTTGGCCAGGGCCAGGGTGCGCCCGGCGCGCAGGGCGGCCAGGGTGGACTCCAGCCCCAGAGCGCCGGTGATGCCGTTGAGGACGACGTCGCACTCGCTTCCCGCGAGTTCGGCGATCCCGTCGGATCCGACCAGGACGGTGGCGCGACTTCCGTGCTCGGTGAGGGAGCGCGAGAGTTCCGCGGCGCGGTCCGGGTCGGCGACGGCGACCTGGTCGACGTCCAGTTCGGCGGCCTGCTTGGCGAGCAGGTCGACCCTGCCGCCGCCGGCCGCCAGACCCACCACCCGGAAGCGGTGGGGGTTGCGCTGCACGATGTCGATGGCCTGGGTCCCGATCGAGCCGGTGGAGCCGAGGATCACTACTGTTCGCTGCTGTTCTTCTCGCACGGTCTCATTGTCGCCCAACCGGTCGGGGGC
>CALGOD010000437.1 GCA_937957845.1 uncultured Nocardiopsis sp. | reverse complement strand
TTTGTCCGATTATCCGTCCGCGCATGGGCCGAACACAGGAATATGGACTCTGAACGGTGTGCGTCCAGAGAGGAAAACCGCGGCGCCCGGTTCACCGACCCACGGCAGCAGATGGAGCGAAGACGAGAAGATGGACCCCCGTAAACCGACGACACCCGTCGAAAACGACGAGTTCCTCCGCAGGATCGGGACGGACCTGCTCCGGGCGGCCCCCGACGACTGGGTCAAGCTCCGTCTCGTGTACTCGGGGCTGGGCGCCTGCGAGACGGCCAGTTTCGAGGTGATGTTCGAAGGCGGACGCAGCACCGGATGTGTGCCACCGCTG
Organism: uncultured Nocardiopsis sp.; assembly: GCA_937957845.1. Classification (GTDB taxonomy): domain Bacteria; phylum Actinomycetota; class Actinomycetes; order Streptosporangiales; family Streptosporangiaceae; genus Nocardiopsis. The sequence continues at coordinate 1,274 of CALGOD010000437.1, read as the reverse complement.
ACCGCCCTGGAACTGATGCGGGAGCTGCGCGCGGGGATGTACACCGTGGGGAAGGGCACCTGGTACACCGCCTACTACGAGGTCGCACGGCCGAGCAGCTACCGGGTCCGCTACGACCACGACAACGAGCCCCACTTCGACGAGCCCCTGGACAGGGCCGGCTGCCTGCTCGACCTGGAGTTCTTCCCTCGGGACGAGGACTACGTGCCCGACTGGCTGTGGGAGTACCTGGACGGCGACCGCGTGTCGGGGGCCGCGCTGGAGAACCCCTCCCCGTGGAGCGGACTGGCCACCGTGCCGAGGCAGGCGCCACGGACACGGATCTCACCGGGCGACATGACCCCCGAGGAGATGATGGACACCGTCCAGGAGATCATCGACCGCACGATCGCCGGGGTGTACGGGCAGTGGACCGAGCTGGTCATCGAACGCAGAGGGCTGGTGGGAGTGTCCTGTTCGCGCCTGATGGTGCGCAGGGAGGACGGAAACGTCGAGTGGGACCTGCTCCTGCCCGAGGTCGGACGGATGCTGGACCGGCTGCGCACGGGCATGTATCAACCGGGGAAGGGAACGTGGTTCACCGCCCGCCTCACGGTGGACGGGTCGCGCGAGATCGGGGCGCACTTCGACCACGACACCCCGCCCGAGTTCGACGTCGAGCCCGATCCCCGCAGCTTCCACCACGACATCCAGTGGTTCCCGCGTGGCGCCGACCACCTGCCCGACTGGTTGCTGGACAGGCTCAGCCTGGCACAGCGCATGATCCGTACGGGAAGCCCCCGACACCGGTCCTAGGGCCGGTGTCGGAAGCGGTGCGAGCCGAGGGAGACGGCCCGCACCGCGTTCACGCCAGCCTTCGACGCAAGGCCTCCCACACGTGGACGTCGGCGGCGGTGACCTTGAGGTCGCCCCCGCCCAGCGGCGACACGGACACCGAACGGGCATAGGGACCGTGGTGCCAACGGCGCGAGGTGCGCACGGGCACCGCCCCAGCACCCAGACGGCCCAGGGACCCGGCCGGCCCCACCAGGAGACGGAGCCGCCACGACTCGCTGAGCGTGTCACTCCCCGCCTCCCCGCGCGGCGGCAACGGCAGGGTGCCCCTCAAACGGCCGCCCGCACCACCGGAAGAGGAGACGGGGGACAACGGGAAGCGCTGCCCCGCGCCGCTGCCGCGCACCACCTCCATGGCATAGGAGACCTCCTTCGGCAAGGAGGAGGCCAGACGCACCTCGAAGTGCACTCCGTGCCCGCCGTACCCGGCGGGGTAGGCC
>CALGOD010000436.1 GCA_937957845.1 uncultured Nocardiopsis sp. | reverse complement strand
CCGCGTCCCTCGATCTGCTCGGGCGCCATGTAGGAGGGCGTGCCGACGATCGAGTTGGTCATGGTGGCGGTGCCGTCGTCGACCCGGGCGATGCCGAAGTCGATGACACGGGGCCCGTCCGGTCCCAGCAGCACGTTGCCGGGTTTGAAGTCGCGGTGGACGATACCGGCCCTGTGGATGGCCACCAGCGCGGTCGCCGTGGAGACCGCGAGCCGTTGCAGGGTCGAGCCCTTCTGGGTGCTCCCCTTGGCGATGGTCTCCTGCAGATCCTTGCCCGGCACGAACTCGCTGACCACGTAGGGCGGGTCACTGTCGAGTTGGGCCTCGATGACCGCGGCGGTACAGAAGGAGGCGACCTTCTGCGCCGCCCGGACCTCCTTCTCGAACCGCTTGCGCAGATCGGTGTCGCGCGACCACTGGTCGTTGAGGACCTTGATCGCGAACTTCTCTCCGTCCGCGTCCTCGGCGAGGTAGACGATGCCCTGACCGCCCTTGCCCAGGCGTCCGGTCACGCTGTACTCACCGAACGCGGAGGGGTCGCTCGGCTGTAGCGATTCTGGACCGGGCATCGATGTTCTCCAGGGAGGTCGTCGTGAGCGGGGCGCGCAGCAACAGGGTACGGGTTGCGGGGATCGCGGGGGTGCGTCCCGCCATGGCCGAAAGGGGCGGCTCCCACCCTGTCGCACACGTTATGACTGTGGGAAAGCCCGTGGCGTTCCCCTCGACCTCAACCGATTTTCCTCGCCTCATCGACCAGCAGGACCGGAATGCCGTCCCGGATGGGATAGGCCAGACCGCTCTCGTCGCAGACCAGCTCGTCCGTCTCGGGGTCGTGGCGCAGCGGTGCCTGGCTCTGCGGGCAGGCCAGGATCTCCAGCAGCCAGTCGTCGATCTTCGTGCTCATGTGCTCGCTTCCTCATGTGGTGGGTGGGGAGGACCGCACGGCCCTCCCCACCATGATGCCCGGTCAGGCGCGGACGATGGCCAGCACCTCGTCACGCAGAGCGGCCATGGACGTCTCGTCCGGGCCCTCCACGTTGAGCCGCAGGAGCGGCTCGGTGTTGGAGGCGCGCACGTTGAACCACGAACCGTCGGGAAGGGAGACGGTGAGGCCGTCGAGCTCGTCGACGGTGACGCCGTCCCGTCCGGAGAAGGCCTCCCGCACCGCCGCCATGCGGCCGGGGGCGTCGGCCACCTTGGAGTTGATCTCGCCGGATCCGGCGTAGCGCGAGTACTCCTCGGCGATCTGCGAGAGCGGTCTCTCGTCGGAGCCCAGGACCCGCAGGACGTGCATCGCCGCGAGCATCCCCGTGTCGGCCCGCCAGAAGTCGCGGAAATAATAGTGGGCGGAGTGCTCCCCGCCGAAGATCGCCCCGGTCTCGGCCATGGTGGCCTTGATGAAGGAGTGGCCCACACGGGTGCGTACGGGCGTGCC
>CALGOD010000435.1 GCA_937957845.1 uncultured Nocardiopsis sp. | reverse complement strand
CAGAGCCGGTGGTGGGGTCGGCGAGTCCCGGTCCCCACCCGCCTCCGGTGAGCGCGGCCAGTCCCGCAGCACCGGCTTGTCGAACTTGTCGAAGGAGGACCGAGGACGTCCGGGAGACCACTCGTCGGCGGCCGGTAGCGGGACGAGTCCGGCGTGAACACCTCGTCGGCCGGCACCGGTTCACCGCTCGCGTCCCGTCCGAACTCGAACTCGGTGTCGGCCAGGAGGATGCCCCGCTCGCGTGCGATCCGGCGACCGCGCTCGTACACCCGGAGGATGAGGTCGCGCGGTTCGGCGGTGGACTTCTCCCCGTGTGCGGCGGCGACGGTCTCGAAGGAGACGTTCTGGTCGTGGTCGCCCACCTCCGCCTTCGTCGCCGGGGTGAAGATCGGCTCGGGCGGCTCGGAGCCGTCGACCAGCCCCTCGGGAAGGGCGATCCCGCACACCGTGCCGTCCCTTCGGTACTCCTCCGGCCCCGAGCCCGCCAGGTGGCCGCGGGCCACGCACTCCACCGGCGCCATGCCCAGCCTGCGGCACACCAGGGCCCGACCGGCCCAGTCGTCCGGCGACCATCACCAGCGCGCCGTCGGCCGTGGTGTACAGCTCGCGGACCTTGCCGGTGTGCAGGTGGGTGAGCCCCTCGACCTGGACGGGCTCGGGCTTGACGACGAAACCGCCCATGTCCCTGTTCGTTCCCTAAGCGAGCTCGGCCACGGCCCGCTCGGCGATGTCGGTGCGGTGGAACGAGCCGCGCAGCTCGATCAGGGACGCCGCCTGGTAGGCCCGCTCCCTGGCCTGGCGCAGGTCGGCACCGGTGCCCACCACGTTGAGCACCCGGCCGCCGTTGGACTTGACGGCGCTCGTGCCCTCCCAGGCGGTGCCGGCGTGCAGCACGTACGCGCCCTCCAACGCGTTGGCCGCGTCCAGTCCCCCGATGAGGTCGCCCTTGACCGGGTCGCCGGGGTAGTTCTCGGCGGCGATCACCACGGTGACCGCGGCGCCCTTCTTCCACTGCAAGGAGCCGATGCCCTTCAGTCCGTTGGTGTCGGTGGCCTGCAGGACCGCGCCGATCGGGGTCGCCAGTCGGTCCAGGATCACCTGGCTCTCGGGGTCGCCGAAGCGGGCGTTGAACTCCACCACGCGCGGCCCCTGGGACGTGAGCGCCAGCCCCACGTAGAGCAACCCCTGGTAGCGCTTGCCGCGCCGGTTCATCTCCCTCAGGGTCGGCCGCACGACCGTCTCCATGACCTCGTCCACCATGCCGGCCGGAGCCCACGGAAGCGGTGCGTAGGCGCCCATGCCGCCGGTGTTGGGGCCCTGGTCGCCGTCATGGGCGCGCTTGAAGTCCTGTGCGGGAATCAGCGGAAGCGCGTGCACGCCGTCGCTGAGCACGAACAGGGACACCTCGGGACCGTCGAGGAACTCCTCGATGACCACGCGACCGCACGCGCGCGGTCGTCGCACACCACGACCCCCTTGCCCGACGCCAGGCCGTCGTTCTTGACGACGTAGGGGGGTCCGAACTCCTTCAGGGCGTCGGACACCTGACCGGCGGTCCTGCACACCCGGGCCCGGGCGGTGGGCACCCCGGCGGCCTCCATGACCTCCTTGGCGAAGGCCTTGGAACCCTCCAGGTGGGCGGCCGCCTTGTCGGGACCGAACACCGGGATGCCGCGGTCGCGCAGCGCGTCCGCGACACCGGCGACCAGGGGTGCCTCCGGGCCGATCACGACCAGCTCGGCGCGGATGCGCGCGGCCAGTTCGGTCACCGCCAGGCCGTCGGTCACGTTGATGACGTGGTTCTCGGCCAGCTCCGAGATGCCGGGATTGCCGGGTGCGCAGTGGATGCTGGTGACACCCGGGTCCAGGGACAGCGCGCGGACGAGGGCGTGCTCGCGGCCTCCGCCGCCGAGAACGAGGGCTTTCACTACTGGGGGCCTCTTCGTGTTGAAGACGGAACAGGAGACGAGGGGTCAGACCAGGGAACGCAGTTCGAGTGTCTCTTCGCGGCCGGGTCCGACACCGATGGCGGAGACCGGAGCTCCCGCCATCTCCTCCAGGGTACGCACGTAGGCCTGCGCGTTCTTGGGGAGTTCGTCGAAATCGCGGACGCCGGTGATGTCCTCCGACCAGCCGTCGAGGTACTCGTAGATGGGCTTGGCGTGGTGGAACTCGGTCTGGGTCAGCGGGATCTCGTCGTGCCGGACCCCGTCGATCTCGTAGGCCACGCACACGGGGATGCGCTCCAGACCGGTGAGCACGTCCAGCTTGGTGAGGAAGAAGTCGGTGATGCCGTTGATCCGGGTGGCG
>CALGOD010000434.1 GCA_937957845.1 uncultured Nocardiopsis sp. | reverse complement strand
GTCAGGTCGTCATCGCCTGGTTGGCGCGGAATGTAGTGGAACCCCATCTGACCGGGACCCTTGCGCACGACGCGCAACGTCGTGGCCACGAACCTCTCGGCCCCGGGCGGGTGTCCGGGGAGGTGTGCCGGGCCAGTGCCTTGGCCGTGGCCTCCGGTGCCCGGCGTGCCTCCGCGTTGTCGGTGGCGCTGCCTTCGCGGACCATGTGTTCCATGAGTTCCTGGTAGACGATCATCGTTCCCCCTCGAATCGACTCCCCTCCTTCTCACCTGCGGCTTTGCCACCAAGCCTCGGCCGGGACGGTGTTCGCGGATCGAGTACCACACGAAACCTCGACCCCCTTTTCATGAAAAATGGCACCTCTCCCCCACGGTCTTGTGAACACTAACCACCTCGTGCGCGTCTCCCTTGCGGGGATTCACCCGATTTCAGGGAAATTACGCCCTCCAAAAAAAGGAAACGTGAATGGGGCATGACGCGCACTCTCACCGCACACGACCCGGAAGGACACACCTCCTCACGGTCGTGATGGCCGGGGTGGTGGGCATCTCCGGGGTGGCCTGCGCCGCCACCCCGGCCGCCCCGTCCGTCCCGTCCGCCCCCGCCACCCCCACGCACACACGAACCACGTGGGACCGTCTGCGCGGCACGGAGCTGGAGGACGGTTTCCCCACTGCGGTCACGGCCACGGCCGCCGATGAGGTGTGGGTGTTCCACGGCTCCAGGTCCCAGGCCGGCTCGTCCTCGTGGCTCGTGCTCTGGGACGGCCGGGAATGGCGGCGGGAATCACTCCCGGACGCCCTGCGCTCGGCCCCCGTCCTCGCCGTCTCCGACGCCGACGGACGAGTCTGGGCCCTGGCCCACACCGTCAAGGAGGGCGCTTCGGCGATACACCACGACGGTGCGTCCTGGCGGATGTCCGAGATCGACCCCACCTGGGAGCCCACGGCGTTGGCCCCGGTGGGGGACGGCGGCGCCTGGATGCTGGGCCGCACCTCCTCCTTCGACACCTACGCGGCCCACTTCGACGGCCACGCGTGGAACCCCCGGCCGGCCCCGACCGTCACCTCGGGCCTGGATTCCTCCGAGGACGGGGAGGTCTTCGCCGTCGGTGACCGCAGCGGAGAACTGACCGTGGAACGCTGGGACGGTTCCGGCTGGGCCCCCGAGGAGATCCCCGAGGTGGACATCCCCGGGGGCGAACCCGGTGCGAGCTTCAACGACGTACTCGTGCGCGCGTCCGACGACGTGTGGGCCGTGGGCAACATCAGTTGGAAGGACCCCGACGAACACAACCACCAACGCCCGGTTCTGGCCCACTACGACGGCACCGAGTGGACCATCGAGGTCGGTGACGAAGAGGGGTCCTACGAGGCGGTCGCCGATGACGGTAGAGGCGGCCTGTACCTGGTCGACGGTCACTGGAACACGGTGATGGAACACCGCACGGCCGACGAAGAACGCACACGCCAGGAACTCGTCGCCACCGACCACGACATCGTCTTTCACGGCTTGGCCAGTGTCCCCGACGGCGCGGGCGCGATCTTGGCGACCGTGGCCATGGACAAGGGCGACCCCGACGAACCGACCAGCCACGGCCGTGTGTACGGCACTGGAAGCTGGTACTGAACACCCCCGCGACCCCGGGCCCCGATGACCTCCCGGCCGGAAGAACCCTTCGGCCGGTTTCCTCGCCTCGGTTCACGCTCTGGCGAACCGGCACGAGGTACGCCTCGACAAGAGCGCCGGCACCAGTACGAGTACCACGCGGGAGGAGGGCCCGTTCTGCCGCGTCGGGCAAGCCGGCCGCGGGTGTCGGGGGAAGGGGGCGGTTGTGGGTGTCCTCGTAGATCTCCCTCAAGCGGGGTCAGGCCTTGCCCCTCCCCGGGCGGGTGGGGCGAACACCGACGGCAAGGGGCCGAACGAGCCGCGCGGCTACGACGAGACCGACTTGCGTGCGCTCTGTCACGAACACCACTCCCAGCGCACCGTCACAGATCAGCAGGGAGGGTGGCACGCTGAGCAGCGTCACGGCGGAGCATGACAAGACCCCGGCCACACGCGGGGGCGTGGTCGAGGCCGGTGTCGGTTCTACTGCCGGCGGTTCTTCTCCGCCTGCTCGATCATGTGCATTCGCTCCAGGATGGCCCGGTGGATCCGTTCGACGGCGGAGCGGGAGTGCGACCGTTGCCGGACCGGTTCCTCCGGCATCGGGGCGTACTCATCGCTCAGTACCACGTCCTCCTTCGCGGGAAAGCAGCGGAAGAAGGTCATGTGCGACACACCGGCCTCCCGGGCGATCTGGACGAC
>CALGOD010000433.1 GCA_937957845.1 uncultured Nocardiopsis sp. | reverse complement strand
GGTGTGTCGTCTCCAGGTTCGCGAACTCCTCGAACCGGTGGTCCTCGCCCACCGCGACGACGGTCAGACCGGTGTCGGCGGCGGCGTCGACGAGGGCGGGGGGGACGGCCACGCGCACCTCGTGGCCCGCCGCGCGCAGCGCCCACGCCAGGGGCACCATGCTGTAAAGATAAGATCGCGACCCGTGGGTTGCTATTAGGACACGCACTCTCTACCAGTTCCCTTTCGAGTATCGTCCGGACATGCACGCCGTGCCGCATGTGAATAAATAGCCGGAGGGCACACGGCGGCTGCCATGGGCTCTCCTGCCTTGCAAACCGAAGGCGACCAGATTACGGACGCGAAGCGGTGAAAATACCACGGCTTTGCCGACATGGAAAGACCATGGACGAACTCCGGTCTCCTCCCTGTACGGTGGCCCAATCGTTCTACCCCGACCAGGAGTGGACATGAGGGGCATTATCCTGGCAGGAGGACGGGGAACACGTCTTCATCCCGTCACCCGCGCAACGTCCAAGCAGTTGCTTCCAGTCTATGACAAGCCGGTTATCTACTATTCGCTCTCGGTGCTTATGCTCATGGGAATCCGAGAGATATTGATCATCTGTTCCCCTGATGCGGTGTCCGGATTCCAAGCACTGCTTGGCGATGGGCATCAGCTTGGGATCTCGATCTCATACGAGACGCAGGCGGAACCTCGAGGAATCGCCGAGGCGCTCATCATCGGAGAACGCCATATCGGAGGAGGTCCGTGTGCTCTGGTGCTGGGGGACAATCTTTTCTACGGTCCCACCCTCGGCGCAACGCTGCGTGACGCCGCCGACTCCCTTGACGGGTGCGTCCTGTTCGGAAGGGAGGTCGCTGATCCGCAGCGCTTCGGTATAGCGGAGTTCGATGTCGACGGCAACCTCATCTCCATTGAGGAAAAGCCCTCGTATCCCAAATCGAAGCACGCCGTGACCGGCCTGTACCTCTATGACGGTCGTGCGAGCGAGATCGCCGCGGGCGTCCGACCCTCCCCGCGTGGGGAGCTGGAGATCACGGACGTGAACCAGGCCTACGTGGAGGCGGGGCGCGCGCGCCTCGTTCCACTGGGGGACGACTGCACATGGATCGACGCGGGAACCGAGGAGTCCTTGTTCGATGCCGGCGACCGTGTCCGGCGGTTGGCGCGTGAGCACGGGCTCCGGGTGGGCTGCGTGGAGCAGGTGGCCCTGGAAATGGGGTTCATCGACGCAGACCAGTGTTTCCGGCTGGGAATGGAGTTGGGCGACTCCCCGTATGGCCGGTACGTGGTAGACGTGGCTCGAAGTCTCAACGGCACATATCGCGAAGGTGAATCCCCTTGAGAATGTTGGTCACCGGCGGGGCGGGGTTCGTCGGATCAAATTTCGTTCGGCGAGTGGTCGCGGGCTACTACCCCGAACTCGGGAACGCCGAGATCGTGGTGCTCGACAAGCTGACCTATGCCGGGACAATGGAGAGCATTGAATCCGTCCTCGGAGACCCCCGAGTACGTTTCGTGCAGGGGGATATATGCGATATCGACCTGCTCGACGATATTCTCCGTGGGGTTTCCCTTGTCGTCCACTGCGCAGCAGAATCGCATGTCGACCGTTCGATCACCAGCGGGTACGACTTCATCACCACGAACGTGCAAGGGACGTTCACCCTGCTTGACCGCTCCATGCGGGCCGGTGTCAAGAAATTCGTCCACGTGTCGACGGACGAGGTCTACGGTGACATCGAATCGGGATCTTGGGACGAAGAAGAAACCTTGGAGCCGAACTCCCCCTACGCCGCGTCCAAGGGGGCCTCGGATCTGATCGTACGGGCCTTCCACCAGACCTACGGATTTCCCGTGTGCATCACCCGCTGCTCCAACAACTACGGCCCGTATCAGTTTCCCGAGAAGCTGATACCGCTTTTCATCACCAATCTTCTGGACGGCCGGCCCGTCCCCCTCTACGGAGATGGGGGCAACGTCCGCGAGTGGATTCACGTCGATGACCACTGCGACGCCATAGCCCTGGTCGCGCTGCGCGGCCGACCGGGGCGACGGTACAACATCGGTTCCTCGGAAGAACTGACCAATGAGCAGGTCACAGCGGTGTTGCTGGAGGTGATCGGTGGAGACCGGTCGCTCGTCCACTACGTGGCCGACCGCAAGGGACACGACAGGCGGTACTCCGTCGATTTCTCCAGGATCCAAAAGGAGCTGGGCTACCGCCCCAGAGTGGACTTTCGCGCGGGACTGGCGGAGACCATCCAGTGGTACACCGACAACCGCGGTTGGTGGGAACCGCTGAAGCGTCGACTGGCCCTGGCCGAGGGAGACGCCGCGTGGGCGCCCTGACCCGGGCTTCGGCCGGAGGGCACCGTCCCGCCAGCGGGACGGCGGCGGCCCCATGGCGTACGCCCCCACGCCGGAGGCCGTCGGTCGACACCGGTCCGCCCGGACCGGCGGACGAGCCGAGTCCGTCCATCGTCAACGTCTTTCGGGAGGGAGGACACCGTGAAGGGTTATGAGCGGTTCTCGCCGGAGCAGGTGCTCACCGCCGACCTGGGAGCGCCGGAGTGGACCGAGCGACCCTGGACGGTCCAGTGGGACGGTTCGACGGAGTCTCCCGAGGAACTGGTGCACCGCACGCTGAGCGACGTGGTGGACTTCCACACCTCGGGAAGTACGGGCGACAGTCGCACGTGGCGGCGTGACCGGGACCAACTGTGGGCGGAGGCGTGCCTGATCAGCGACATGCTGGCGGCGGACCGCCCTGAGGCGGTGCTCTCCTTCGCGCCGCCGCGGCACATCTACGGGATGATCGCCACGGTGCTCGTCCCGGCCCGCCTGGGGATTCCCGTCTGGTACCGCCCGCAGTTCGCCCCCATGCCAGAAGACGTCCCCCACCGGCGCTGGGCGGTCATGGCCATTCCCTGGACGTTTCGCCTCCTGCGACAGCGGCTGCCGTGGGCACGGAGGATGCGGCGGCTGAGCATAGTGCACAGCACCGCCATGCTGCCGACGGCGGCAGGGGAACTGTTGAACGAACTCGGAGACACCGCGTCGCTCCTGGAACTGTTCGGCTCCACCGAGACCGGGGCCGTGGCCACCCGCCGTTGGGGGGAAGGGGACCGCCTCTGGAGGCTGTGTCCCGACGTGGAGCTGCTGCGGCCGCGTCCCGGTGACGAGGAAGAGGCACCCCTGGCGGTGCGCAGTCCACGGCTCGCCTACTCGGCGGAGAACAAGGCCATGACCGAGTGGCAGATGGACGACTACGTCAGGGCGCTGGACGAGCGGACGATCGAGATGACGAACCGGCGCGGTCGCCTCGTGAAGGTCAACGGCCGTAGGTTCGACCTCGACCTGTTGGAGGAGCGGGTCCGCTCCGTGGTCTCCTGCGCCGACGCGGCCTGCGTCCCGGTGATCGACCCCGTGATCGGCGAGCACTTCGACCTCCTCCTCGTACCGGCCCTCGGAGAGTCGTCCGAGGACATCGATCTGACGGCGTTGCGATCCGGACTCCCGTGTCGCCCGAGACGGGTCATGGCAGTGGACAGGATCGACCGCTCGGAGACTGGCAAGCTGAGGCGCCTTCAGACCGGTGACCGGTCGGAACTGGGGAGGAACAATGCACGGTAGACCGCAGAACCTCGACGAACTGCTCGACGCGGCGGCGTGGGAAGCGAAGATCGAATGCGAGGAGCAGGACGCCTCACGGATGCGCGCCGGCGTGAGCACCCTGGAGAAGGCACTGGCCGACGGACAGCTGGTGTACGGGGTGAGCCGCGGCTTCGGCCCCCTGGTCAGTTTCGCCGCCGCGGAGTCCACCGAGGAACAGGGCCGCGGGCTCATCTCCCACCTCGGCACCGCTCAGGGGGAGGCTCTGCCGGCGGACGTGAGCCGACTCGCGGTGTGGCTCCGGTTGAACAGCATGCGCTCGGGATACTCGGCGGTCTCCCCCGAGTTCTGGCAGAGGCTGGCCGACCTGTGGAATCGCGGATTCACCCCGGTGATCCCCCGCGACGGCACGGTCAGCGCCAGCGGTGACCTCCAGCCCCTGGCCAGCGCGGCCTTGGCGTTCGCGGGGGAGGGCCACTGCTGGGGCCCGGATGACGAGGGGGGCAGGACGCAGCGTCCGGCCGACGACCTGCTCCGCGAACTCGGTGCGTCGCCGATCCAGTGGCGCGCACGGGAGGCGCTGGGGTTCGTCAACGGCACCGCCGTCAGCCTGGCCGTCACGGTGCACAACCACCGACAGGTGCTCGCGCTGCTTCGCGCCGCGGCGCTGCTCACGGGCCGCCTGGCCACACTGCTGGGCTCGGACCCCGTCGCCTACCATCCGAACCTCTCGAAGGTGCGCGGCCAGCTCGGACAGTCGACCGTGGCCCGGTGGATCCGCTCGTACATGCCCGCGTCGGCTGAGCGCGCACCCTCCCGTCCTCTTCAGGAGCCCTACAGTCTGCGGTGCGCTCCCCAGGTCCTCGGCGCGGTGCTGGACCAGCTGGAGGCGATGGAGCCCATCTTGGTCCGCGAGGCCGTCGGGACCACCGACAACCCCGTCTTCGTCGAGGACGAGGTCCTGCACGGGGGGAACTTCCACGCCATGCCGGCCGCCCTGTGCTCGGACCAGCTGGGACTGTGCCTACAGCAGATCGCCTTCCTGGTCGATCGCCAGCTCGCGCTGCTGTGCGCACCCGAGACCAACGGTGGACTGCCGCCGATGCTCACTCCCAGGGCCGGCGCGGGAAGCGGCCTGGCGGGGGTGCAGATCAGCGCGACCTCCTTCGTCAGCCGTATCCGCCAACTCGTCTTCCCGGCCACGCTCACCGCGCTGCCCTGCAACAACGGCAACCAGGACCACGTTCCGATGGCGCTGAACGGGGCCAACGCGGTCGCTGAGGCGGTGGGCCACGCATGGAACGTCCTGGGTTCCTTGGGAGTGGGGCTGGCTCAGTGCGCCGCCCTGTCCAAGACCCCCCACGAGGACGACGACCGCTGGGTGGAGCTGGCGAAGGCCTGCCCGCCGTTGGACGCGGACCGGCCCCTGGCGGCCGAAGTCCGCACGGTCGGGGAACTCATCCAGGGGTGGGGCCACGAACTGGCCCGCGGGAGGGACGAGAGTCTGTGATCCCGGAAGTCGCCGGCGGCCCTGGTCGGTTCACCAACGAGGTCGTCTGGAACCGCCTGGACGGCGCGCACTCCATGATCGGCCCGTTCTCCGCCGCGACCATCGACCGGATGCTTCGCGGCGCACGCTTGGGGGAGCGGCCCCGGATCCTCGACATCGGTTGCGGACTGGGGGCCTGGACCCTGCGTGCTCTGGAGCTGTACCCCGACGCCCACGGCGTGGGGATCGACGTCTCCCAGGCCCACGTGGAGCGCGCCAGGGCCGAGGCCGAACGCCGTGGTGTCGCCGACCGCTTCACCGGCCAGGTGGGCGACGCCTCCGTGCAGGAACATCGACACCAGCACGGCGAGC
>CALGOD010000432.1 GCA_937957845.1 uncultured Nocardiopsis sp. | reverse complement strand
GTCGTACCAGTACGGCAGGGAACGCTCCAGCACGTCCTTGAGGCACTCGGTGCGCGGCAGCAGCTCCGGCGGCAGTTCGCCGTAGCGGACGTCCCCGGCCTGCGAGTAGGTGTCGTCGTCGGCGATGGGCGGCGGCGGGGTGTCGTAGGAGCGGCGCCAGATCATGAACTGTTCCTCGCCGTACTCCTCGCGCGTCTGCGCCTTGTCCTTGCCCTGGAGGGCGCCGTAGTGGCGCTCGTTCAGACGCCAGGTGCGCTCGACCGGAAGCCAGTGCAGGTCGGCGGCGTCCAGAGCCAGGTTCGCGGTGCGAATGGCGCGCTTGAGGAGGGAGGTGTGCACCACGTCCGGACGGATGCCGGCCTCCTTGAGCAGCTCACCGCCCCGGCGGGCCTCCTCCTCGCCCGTCGCGGAGAGGTCCACGTCCACCCAGCCGGTGAACAGGCCCTTCGCGTTCCAGACGCTCTCACCATGTCGCAGCAGTACCAGAGTTCCCATACGAGCAAGCCTAGCCATTCGTCCACGGCTCTCGGGCGCCTGCCCTCGGACCGTCCGGTGGCCTCGGGCCCCGCACGTGGGACCCGTCCGGTCCGCGGGGCGGACGAGACCCTCGGGAACCGCTCAGCGGCCGTCGCCGGAGTCGATCAGATGGGAGAAGGCCTTCAGGTTGCGCATGTCGTGTCCCCGCTCGGCGCGCCAGTGCCACTCCTTGCGGATCGCCGACGCGAAACCCCGCTCCAGCGCACCGTTGAAGTTCTCGTCCGAGTACGTGACCACGCACCCCAGCAGACGGTCGACCTCCTCGGGGGTGATCCCCTCCAGCGGCAGGCGACCGCGGAGGTACACGTCCCCCACCTCGTCCGCGACGAACGCCATTCCGTACATGTCCGCGTTCTGGCGCATCAACCACAGGTAGAAGGCGGCGTGGTTCTCGTCCGGTCGCCGGCAGAAGAACGACGTCAGGGTGAGGCTGTGCGGTCCCACCTCGAACCACACGAGGGTCTTGAGCTTGGCCCTGCCCGGCAGGGTGACCAGAAAGGAGTTCTCCCGAGGGCGCTCCAACTCCAGTCCTGACTCGGCGACGGCGGCGACGATCGCCTCGGCCGCGGCCTCACGGGCTGTTCCTCTGCCCACTCGTACATCCCTCCTCGGTCATCGGCACGCGGCCAGCGGCAGCGTACGCGGAGCGGTGCTCATGCGGTACACGTTCAGCAGTTCGTCGACGGTCCGCGACCAACTCAGGGTGGCGGCGTGATCGGGGGCCGCCATCGCCAGCTTGGCACGCCATGCCGGTTCGGTGATCAACCTGTGCAGTTCGGCCGCGTAGTCGGCCGGGTCGTGCCCCCGGATGAGGATCCCCGACACACCGTCCGACACCGCGGTGGACAGTCCTCCCACCCGCGCGGCCAGCACAGGGGTGCCGCAGGCCTGCGACTCCACCGCCACAAGGCCGAACGACTCCGAGTAGGACGGCACCACGGTCACCGTGGCCGCACGGTAGTAGTCGGCCAGCCGCTCACGGCTCTGCGGGGGCTCGATGCGCACCACGTCCGACACCCCCAACGCCTGGGCCAGATCGGTGAGCATCCCGGGCTCCCGCTTCCCTCCGCCGGACAACCCGCCGACCACGCCCACCACCAGGCGCGAGCGCAGCGAGGGGTCGTACTCCAGGAGGCGGGCCGCGGCGCGGATGAGCACGTCGGGGGCCTTCAACCGTTGTACGCGCCCCACGAACAACAGCAGTTCGGTGTCGGCGGGCAACCCGATCCGCGCCAGCGCCTCCCGGCGGGAACCGGGGGTGAACACGTCCAGGTCCACACCCGGCGGGATCACGCTGATCCGGTCGTCGCACGCACCGTAGTGCTCCCGCAGTTGGTGGGCCTCATCCTCGGTGTTGGCGATCAGGCGGTCGGCCTGACGGACCAACTGGTCCTCCCCGCGGACGCGGGCATCGGGTTCGGGTTCGTCGCCCTGGGCCAGGGCGGCGTTCTTCACCCTGGCCATGGTGTGCATGGAATGCACCAGGGGCACCCCCCAGCGCCGTGCGGCCACCACGCCGGCCTGGCCCGAGAGCCAGTAGTGGCCGTGCACGAGGTCGTAGTGGCCGGGCTCCCCTTGGGCCTCGGCCCGCAGCATCCCGAAGATGAACGGGCACAGGTGTTCGGCGAGGGAGTTCTTGTCCAGGTGGCCGTAGGGCCCGGCGGGCACGTGTCGCACGTTCGCGCCGGGGGCGAGTTCCACCACCGGGGGCAGGTCCGGGCTGGTCGCCCGCGTGAATATGTCCACGGCCACCCCGCGCTCGGCCATGCGCCGGGCCACCTCGACCACGTACACGTTCATACCGCCGGCGTCTCCGGTACCGGGCTGGTCGAGCGGGGAGGTGTGCAGACTGACGGTCGCCACCCGGGAGGGGACCGTCGCCTGTTCTCCCACGGGAACGATTCCAGACACCGGAGAGTCCCTTCAGATCGTGTGTACAGCCGCTGTCGTCAACAGCGACGAAGGTACACACTGTTCCCCACCGGTTTGTTCGAGGGGGCGGTCATTGACCTGGCGGGCCTCATGGGGTAGAGGTCCAGCCGGACGCCAGGAAGTCGACGGCGTCGGGGAAGGAGCGCTTCCAGGTCGCGAAGTCATGTGCTCCGCGCGGGTGGAGCGTGGCCACGGTCATGTCGTGTTCGGCGAGGAGGTCGGCGAAGCGCTCGGCCTCCCCGTGGATGCTGCCTTTCTGCAGAGGTGTGTGGTCGTCGGTGCCCTCCACCAGCATGAACCTGATGTCGCGTACCTCCTCCGAGTCCAGCAGCAGATCGGGGGAGTGGGAGGCGGGGTCGTCGCCGAAGGTGCCGTGCGGGTCGTCCACACGGAAGTACCCGGCCCAGGAGAGGACCTGGGAGTAGAGACCGGGATGGCGCAGGGCCAGCGCCGCCGCTCCGTACCCGCCCATGGAGAACCCGCCGACGGCGCGCAGCGCGCGGGGCCGCGGGTGTTCTCCCTCCACCGCCTCCACGACCGGTCCGGTGACGAAGCTCTCCAGCGCGAACCGGCCGTGCGCGGCGTCGCCCCATTCGGTGTCGCTGCCCTCGAGCTCCTGGCCGTACGGGGCGGCGATGACGAACTCGATCCCCGACCGGCACATCTCCTGGTCCAGGAGCTCGCCGATGTCCTCGCCCATGAGGGTCCGGTGGGTGGAGGCGGATCCGTGCAGCAGATAGAGCACGGGCAGGTCGGCGCTGTCGGGGCCGGGCGGACGACGGATCCACAAAGGGCGGCCGCCCTCCGGTGCGCCGTTGTCGGGCAGGGTGAGGACCTCCTCGGTGCCGGGGCCGTCACAGACCGCCACCTGTCCGGGAGTGGGGATGGGGGCGGGGCCGGAGCTCCCCTGGAGGGGAGGAAGCCGTAGTTCGTTGTGGGCCAGCCGAGGCCCGGGTCCCAGGTGATGGTCGAGCCGCTCCGTCAACCCCTCAGGGGGGACGGTGGCCAACGCGGCGGCGACCGTGGCGACCACGCAGGAGGCGGCGAGCACGCCGGCACGTCGGGAGAAAGTCGCGAACACACCGAAACCTCAGAGTCGGGGCACCGTCCGGCCGAAGAACAAGAGGAATCACTCACTGTAGTCGACTCGGTGTGCTGAGTGTTCACGGGGTGGTCGTCGGACCTTTCTCAGACCGCCACGGAGTGGCGTAGCCGGAGCTCGTCCGGATAGGGGCGCAGGTAGGTCTGCTCACGAACCCACCTGACGTCCTCCGCCACGCAGTGGTGGCGCAGCAGTGCCACCGGAACGCTCAGCGGAACATGCTCACGCCGGTATGCCTCGATGGCCGACAGCAGATCGTGCCTGCGGGCGTCGTCGAGCAGGGAGCTCAGCATCCCGAAGGCGTGCTGGAGGGCGTTGACGTGCTTGCCCCGGCTGGGTCGCACCGCCATCGCCCGTTGGAAGACCTCCGTGTACGCGGCCCCGGTCTCCTCGGGGTCGGCGGTGCCCGCCGCCGCCACGACCCGGCCCGCCTCCCGATAGCCGTCGGGGGAGTGGCACATCAACTGGAGTTTGTGCCTGCTGTGCAGGGCCACCAGGTCGCGTGGACGCCACGGCGACTCCAGCAGCCGACGCAGCCTGGCGTGGGCGAACACCCGTTGTACGAACAGCTCGCGCAACACCGGGTCCGTCAGACGACCCTGCTCCTCCACCGGCAACCCGGGCAACAGGTCGGTGAGACGCCGGGCGAAGACACCCCGTCCCTTACCGTCCACCCGTCCGCCGTCCTCATCGAACACGGGCAGGGCGAACAGGCCACAGCTGGGCGACTTGTTCTTGAACACGTACCCGTCCAGATCGCGCAGCCGGGACAGGTGACGGTCGGCGGTCCCGGCGATCTCCTCCGAGTGGTCGACTCCGTCCCGACCGGAGATGATCCGGTCGCCCTCCTCCCTGCGCCGCAGGTGCAGGGAGGGACGGGGCACCCCCAGTCCGATCTCCGCCTCCGGGCAGATCGGGAGCCAGTCCACATGAGGGCCGAGTTCGTCGGTGAGGAAACGTGAGCGCGAGTGCCCACCGTTGTAGCGGACGGAAGCGCCGAGCAGGCAGCTGGACACCCCGATCCGCGGACGGACCTTTGAGGTCTGCGCAGGTGGGAGGCTTGTCGTCATGGCCCTCCCCTACCCGACTTCCGGTACCGGCACCGGGTTTGCGCAGAACTGGTGGGGAGTTTCTCCGATGATGGTCCGTGCGGGGAGGCCTTGTGTCAGTGGGCGCCGAAGGCCGTCCGGAAAGCCTGGAGAGCGCTGTCGTCGAACAGGACCAGGCGGATCTCCGGTACGCGTGGGTTCGCCGAGTGGATCGCCCGGGCGGCCGTGCGCGCCGCGTCCTCGATCGGCCATCCGTAGGCGCCCGCGGAGATCGCGGGGAAGGCGACGGACTCCGCTCCCAGTTCGTGGGCCACGCGCAGGGACTCGCGGTAACAGGAGGCCAACAGTTCGCCGCGGTCCTCCGTGACGCTGTGGACGGGGCCCACCGTGTGGATCACCCACCGGGCGGGCAGCCTTCCCGCGGTGGTCGCCACCGCCTCACCGACGGGCAACCCGTCGGCGTAGCGTCCGGCACGGAGCCGGCGGCACTCCTCCAGGATGGAAGCGCCGCCCTTGCGGTGGATGGCGCCGTCCACCCCGCCGCCGCCCATGAGGGAGCCGTTCGCGGCGTTGACGATCGCGTCGACACGCTGCTCGGTGATGTCGCCCCCGACGACGTGGATCCCGGACCGGTTCGAGGAGGTCATGGCCGCTTCCTTCCGATGGTCGGGTGGGCAGTATCGCACTCGACGGTCGAGGGCCGGGAACGTTCCGGCAAAGGAGTGGGCAGTACCTGACCGGAGGGTCCTGAACCCTTGTCCCGTAGGTGACGGGGAATTAACCTGGGGGTACGACAGCCTGTAGTACGACCCCAAGTAGAATCGCAGTCATGAATCGGCTTGGCGAACTCGAAC
>CALGOD010000431.1 GCA_937957845.1 uncultured Nocardiopsis sp. | reverse complement strand
CAGCAGCGACATACCGTTGCCCACACCGCGCTCGGTGATGAGCTCACCCAGCCACATGATCAGGGCCGTACCGGCGGTCATGGTGAAGACGATGGTCACCAGGGTGAGGATGTCCTGGTTGGGCATGTAGGTGCTGACCGGGATGGCCCCCTGGAACAGGGCGCCCGTCCTGGCCATGGCGACGATGCTGGTGGCCTGCAGGACCGCGAGCATCAGCGTCAGGTAGCGGGTGTACTGGGTGATCTTGCCCTGGCCTGCCTGGCCCTCCTTCTTGAGGGCCTCCAGCCGGGGGATCACCACCGTCAGCAGGTTGATGATGATGCTCGCGGTGATGTACGGCATGACCCCGAGCGCGAACACCGCCAGTTGCAGCAGCGCACCGCCGCTGAACAGGTTCACGAGCGCGTACACACCGGAGGTGTCGGCGGCGGTGATCGCCTCCATCTGCTCCCGGATCGCCGCGGAGTTGATACCCGGCGCCGGGATGACCGACCCCAGACGGAAGATCGTCAGGATGAACAGTGTGAACAGCAGCTTGTTACGCAGGTCGGGCGTGCGAAATGCACGAACGAACGCACCTAGCACGTCTCCTCCTGCGCGGCTTCGGCGGCGGAACGGGTTCCAGACATCGCGGCCGATCCTGAATCGTCGTAGAACGTCAGCTCCGGGCTCGTCGCCCATCGCTCGGAAGTATTCACATTACGTCAAGTCGTGAACTCAAACAGATGGCACTGTAACAGTGATCACTCGCCAGTTGAATTCGTGAGACATAACGATCACCGCTCGCAACGCCCGGGGGCGTCCGTCCTGCCGGTCTCTCATGGACCTGCCGGACGAACGCCCCCAGTCGCACATGGCGGAAAGCTCCTACAGCTCGGTGACCGAGCCACCAGCGGCGGCGATCTTCTCCTTCGCCGAGGAGGAGAACGCGTTCGCGCTCACCTGCACGGTGACGGTGATCTCACCGGTGCCCAGCACCTTGACGGGCTGGTTCTTGCGAACCGCGCCCTTGGCGACCAGGCTCTCGACGGTGACCTCGCCACCCTCGGGGTAGAGCTCGCTCAGCTTGTCCAGGTTGACGACCTGGTAGGTCGTCTTGAACCTGTGGTTGCTGAAGCCCTTGAGCTTGGGAATCCGGCGGATGAGCGGCATCTGGCCACCCTCGAAGCCGGGACGGACGGTGTTACGAGCCTTCGTGCCCTTGGTACCACGACCCGCGGTCTTGCCCTTGGACGCCTCGCCACGGCCCTTGCGGGTCTTGGCCTTGTTGGAGCCCGGAGCAGGACGCAGGTGGTGCAGCTTGAGCAGCTCGTCGGGGTTGTAGTCGCTCATTCGGCAACCTCCTCGACAGAGACGAGGTGCGCGACGATCGTGATCTGCCCGCGAACCTCAGGGCGGTCCTCACGGACGGTGGACTTGCCGATCCGGCCCAGACCGAGCGACTGCAAGGCGGCGCGCTGCTTCGCCTTGCCGCCGATCTTGGAACGGGTCTGCGTGATCTTGAGCTTGGCCATGGTCAGGCTCCTGCCTTCGCCTCAGCGCGAGCACGCAGCATCGCGGCCGGGGCGACGTCCTCAAGCGGCAGGCCACGACGTGCGGCGATCTCCTCGGGCTGGTTCAGTCCCTTCAGAGCCGCCACGGTGGCGTGCACGATGTTCAGCGGGTTGGACGAGCCGAGCGACTTGGTCAGCACGTCGTGGATACCGGCGCACTCCAGGACGGCGCGCACGGGGCCACCGGCGATGACACCGGTACCCGGGGAGGCCGGGCGGAGCAGGACGACGCCTGCGGCGTCCTCGCCCTGCACCCGGTGCGTGATCGTGCCCTGGATACGGGGAACGCGGAAGAAGTTCTTCTTCGCCTCCTCGACACCCTTGGCGATCGCGGCCGGGACCTCCTTGGCCTTGCCGTAACCGACACCGACCATGCCGTTGCCGTCACCGACGACGACCAGGGCGGTGAAGGAGAAGCGGCGGCCGCCCTTGACGACCTTCGCGACCCGGTTGATGGTCACGACCTTCTCCATGTAGGAGACACCCTTGTCTGCGGCGCCGCCGCGGCGATCGTCACGGCGATCACGCCGCTCGCCACCGGCGCCGCGCCGCGGTGCTGCAGCCATCAGTGGTTCCTCATCTCATGGTTGTTCTTAGCCGTTACAGAGGTCATCGCTAGAACTCCAGCCCGCCCTCGCGCGCCGCGTCGGCGAGCTTGGCGATACGTCCGGCGTACTGGTTGCCACCCCGGTCGAAGACGACCGAGGTGATACCGGCGGCCTTGGCGCGCTCAGCGATGAGCTGGCCGACCTTCGCGGACTTGTCGGATTTGGTGCCCTCGACGCCACGCAGGTCGGGCTCCACGGAGGAGGCGGCGACCAGGGTGTGTCCCTTGGTGTCGTCGATGAGCTGCGCGACGATGTGCTTGGAGGAGCGGTAGACGGACAGGCGCGGACGCTCGGCGGTACCCACGACCTTCTTGCGGACGCGGAAGTGGCGGCGTGCACGAGCCTTGGTGTTCTTGGCGGTGCGCTTGCGGCTCACGGTGATACCCATGCCTACTTACCAGCCTTTCCGGCCTTGCGGCGGATGTGCTCACCCTGGTACCGCACGCCCTTGGCCTTGTACGGGTCAGGCCTGCGCAGGCCGCGGATGTTCGCGGCGATCTGACCCACCAGCTGCTTGTCGACCCCCTCGACATGGAGGAGGGTGGGCTTCTCCACGCGGAAGCTGATGCCCTCGGGAGGCTCCACCACGACCGGGTGGCTGTAGCCCAGCGAGAACTCCAGGTTGGATCCGCGGGCCTGGACGCGGTAACCCACACCGTGGATCTCCAGCGTCTTGCTGTAGCCCTTGGAGACACCCTCGACCATGTTGCCGAGCAGCGCACGGGTCAGACCGTGCAGCGAGCGGGTCTCCGGCTTGTCGTCGGGGCGCGTGACCGCGACCACGCCGTCCTCCAGGGAGGCGGTGATCGGGTCCGCGATGGTGTGCTTCAGTTCGCCCTTCGGCCCCTTGACGGTGACGTCTTGCCCGTTAATCGTGACTTCGACACCCTTGGGGACCGAGAGCGGCAGTCGACCGATGCGCGACATGCTTCAAACTCTCCCTGTTACCAGACGTAAGCGAGGACTTCGCCGCCCACGCCACGCTTCTTGGCCTGCTTGTCGGTCATCAGGCCGCCGGACGTCGAAATGAGCGCCACACCGAGGCCACCCAGCACCCGCGGCAGGTTGTCCTTCTTGGCGTACACCCGCAGACCGGGCTTGGAGACCCGGCGGATGCCCGCGATCGAACGCTCCCGGGTGGGACCGTACTTCAGCTCCAGGACGAGGTTCTGGCCCACGGGGGCCTCCTCGGTCCGCCAACCCTGGATGAAGCCCTCCTGCTGGAGGATCTCTGCGATGTGTGCCTTGATCTTGGAATACGGCATCGCCACTGTGTCGTGGTAAGCCGAATTCGCGTTGCGCAGACGTGTGAGCATGTCTGCGATCGGGTCGGTCATCGTCATGGCCGACTGGCCCTTCCTCATCGCGGTTTCCGTGTGCGGGCCTTCCAAAAGCCTGCCCTTGCGCGGGTGTCCCCGCGAAGGTGCACGAGCGGACCTTCGACGTGGTCGTGGGCACCGCGGTCCTCGGGGGGACTACCGTGCCCTGGTGGTTGGATGTTGCTGTACCGTGCCCGCTTCGGGCGGTCACGGCTGTCTTGGGACCCTCCCCCCTCGTGGACGAAGGGGGTTCCTGGCTCACGCCGCCCGACCGCGCGATGGCGATCGGGACCGACGCGTTCCTCACCAGCCGGGCGGGAACCGACCCGGTTCGTTCGAAAGAGGCGAACGGCCGGTGCTTCCGGGGGCCGCCATCACGCTCTCAGGTCGAGCGCCTGGTCGGCCCCGCCGGAAACTACCAGCTGGACTTGGTGATACCGGGCAGCTCGCCCCGGTGCGCCATCTCACGGAAGCAGATCCGGCACAGGCCGAACTTCCGGAAGACGGCACGCGCGCGGCCGCACCGCGAGCATCGAGTATACGCACGGACACCGAACTTCGGCTTCCGCTGCGCCTTGGCGATCAGGGACTTCTTAGCCATGTGTGCCTACCCCTCAGGCTTCCTTGAACGGGAAACCGAGCTGCTTGAGCAAGCTGCGGCCCTGCTCGTCGTTGGTCGCGGTGGTGACGATCGTGATGTCCATCCCACGCTGCCGGTCGATCTTGTCCGGGTTCACCTCGTGGAACATGACCTGCTCGGTCAGACCGAAGGTGTAGTTCCCGTTCCCGTCGAACTGCTTCGGGGACAGGCCGCGGAAGTCCCGGATGCGGGGCAGGGCCAGTGAGAGCATCCGGTCCAGGAACTCCCACATCCGGTCGCCGCGCAGCGTGGCGCTGACGCCGATCGGCTGGCCCTCACGCAGCTTGAACTGCGCGAGGGACCTCTTGGCCATGTTGATCCTCGGCTTCTGGCCGGTGATCGCCGAGAGGTCGGCGATCGCGCCCTGGATCAGCTTCGCGTCACGAGCGGCCTCACCCACGCCCATGTTGACCACGATCTTCGTCAGACCGGGGACCTGCATGATGTTGGTGATGCCGAGCTCCTGCTTGAGCGCAGGAATGACCTCGTTGCGGTACCTCTCCTTGAGCCGCGGCATCGGAGGTGCGGTGATGTCGTTGGTGACCGTCATCAGATGTCCTTACCGGTGCGGCGGGAGACTCGAACCTTGGTTCCGTCTTCCTCGAAGCGGTAGCCGACCCGCGTGGGCTTGCCGTCCTCGGCGAGCGCTACGTTGCTCACGTGGATCGGGGCCTCCTTGGTGACGACCTCACCCTGCTGGCCGCCCGCCGGGTTTGCCTTCCTGTGCTTCTTGACCAGGTTGACGCCCTCGACGATGACACGGTCTTCCTTCGGCAGGGCCTTGACGACCTTGCCGGTGGCACCCTTGTCCTTGCCGGCGAGGACGATGACCTCGTCGCCAGATTTGATCTTCATCGCTCAGAGCACCTCCGGCGCCAGCGAAATGATGCGCATGTACTTCTTGTCACGCAGCTCTCGGCCGACCGGGCCGAAGATGCGGGTGCCTCGCGGGTCTCCGCCGTCCTTGATGAGCACTGCGGCGTTCTCATCGAAGCGGATGTAGGAGCCGTCGGGCCGGCGGCGCTCCTTGATGGTGCGCACGATAACGGCCTTGACGACGTCACCCTTCTTGACTCCAGCGCCAGGCAGGGCGTCCTTCACCGTGGCGACGACGGTGTCGCCGATCCCGGCGTAGCGCCGACCCGAGCCGCCGAGAACACGGATGGTGAGGATCTCCTTGGCACCCGTGTTGTCGGCGACCTTGAGTCGCGACTCCTGCTGAATCACGTCTGCTCCTGATGTGATGCGTGCGGACCACTACCGCACGGCTAGGTGGTCTCACCCCTCACGTCGGCGGTCGACAACGGATGTCGACCGCCGACAGGCCGGGGTTACTTAGCCTTCTCCAGGATCTCCACGACGCGCCAGCGCTTCGTCGCGGAGAGAGGCCGGGTCTCCATCATGCGGACCCGGTCGCCGACGCCACAGGAGTTCGCCTCGTCGTGCGCCTTGTACTTGGTCGTACGACGGATGATCTTGCCGTACAGGTTGTGCTTGACGCGGTCTTCGACCTCGACGACGACGGTCTTGTCCATCTTGTCGCTGACGACGTAGCCCTCGCGCACCTTGCGGTGGTTACGGATAGCGGTCTGGTTCTCACTCATTCGGCTGCTTCCTTCGACTCCTGCGCCGACTCACCAGACAACGGGGCGATGCCCAGCTCGTGCTCCCGCATCACCGTGTAAATCCGCGCGATCTCGCGCTTGACCGTGCGCAGTCGGCTGTGGTTGTCGAGCTGGCCGGTGGCGGCCTGGAAGCGGAGGTTGAAAAGCTCTTCCTTGGCTTCCTTGAGCTTGGCGACCAGCTCTTCGACGGACTGGTCACGGAGCTCATGGGCAGTCACGGACTTGGCCATCACTCCACCTCCCGCGTAACGAACTTGCACTTCATCGGGAGCTTGTGCATCGCACGGCGCATGGCCTCCTTGGCCACGTCCTCGGGCACGCCCGACAACTCGAACATCACACGACCGGGCTTGACCGGCGCGACCCACCACTCGGGCGAGCCCTTACCGGAGCCCATACGGACCTCGGCCGGCTTCTTGGTCAGCGGGCGGTCCGGGAAGATGTTGATCCACACCTTTCCGCCACGCTTGATGTGCCGTGTCATGGCGATACGAGCGGACTCGATCTGGCGGTTCGTCACGTAGGCCGCTTCGAGGGCCTGAATGCCGTACTCGCCGAAGTTGACCGTCGTGCCGCCCTTGGCCTTGCCGCGCAGACTCGGGTGGTGCTGCTTGCGGTACTTGACCTTACGAGGAATAAGCACTGGTCAGCTCCCCTCGGTCTTCGCAGTCTCGGCCTTGGCCTCACTGCTCTGCTGCTGTCCGCCGCCGGCGCCCCCTGCACCACCGCCGCCACGGCGACGGCGCTGCGGGCGCTCGCGACGCTGACCGCCACCGCCACCGGCGGAGCGCTGCGCGGCCTGGGCCGCCTCGCGCTCGGCGCGGGTCGCGGGCGCGTCACCCTTGTAGATCCACACCTTCACGCCGATACGGCCGAACGTGGTACGGGCCTCGAAGAAGCCGTAGTCGATGTCGGCGCGCAGCGTGTGCAGCGGGACACGACCCTCGCGGTAGAACTCCGAGCGGGACATCTCGGCCCCACCCAGGCGACCGCCGCACTGGATACGGATGCCCTTGGCACCGCTCTTCATGGCGCTCTGCATGGCCTTGCGCATCGCGCGGCGGAAGGCCACACGGCTGCTCAGCTGCTCGGCGACGCCCTGGGCGACGAGCTGCGCGTCGATCTCAGGGTTCTTGACCTCGAAGACGTTCAGCTGCACCTGCTTGCCGGTCAGCTTCTCCAGGTCGGTCCGGATACGGTCGGCCTCCACGCCGCGGCGGCCGATGACGATGCCCGGCCGGGCGGTGTAGACGTCGACGCGGACACGGTCACGGGTGCGCTCGATCTCCACCTTGGAGATACCCGCGCGCTCCATGCCCCGGGTCAGCAGCCGACGGATGGCGACGTCTTCCTTGACGTAGTCCTTGTAGGACTTGTCGGCGTACCAACGGCTCTTGAAGTCGGTGGTGATGCCGAGACGGAACCCGTGCGGGTTTACCTTCTGCCCCACTATCGGGTCCTTTCCTTCGTCTTGGACGAGGCGTCCGAGCGCTCAGCGACGACCACGGTGATGTGGCTCGTCCGCTTGGTCACCCGGAATGCGCGGCCGAAGCCTCGGGGACGAATGCGCTTCAGGGTCGGACCCTCGTCCACCCACGCGCGCTCGACCACCAGCGTCTCGCGGTCCAACTTGTCGTTGTGCTCGGCGTTGGCGACGGCACTGGCCAGTACCTTGCCAACGGGCTCGCTCGCCGACTGGGGGGCGAACCGGAGCACCGCCTGTGCCTCGTCAGCGGGCAACCCGCGAATAAGGTCCACCATTCGGCGGGCCTTTCGGGGCGTAACACGGACGAACCGTGCCTGTGCCCTCGTTCCCATCGCTTTTCCCTCGCTCACGGAAATTCATCTCCACTCACCGTGGAGAAATGGTTCTTACTCCTGCTGCAACCGCTAACGGCGGCTACGGCGGTCTTCCTTGACGTGGCTACGGAAAGTACGCGTGGGAGCGAACTCACCGAGCTTGTGGCCGACCATCGACTCGGACACGAACACGGGGACGTGCTTGCGACCGTCGTGGACGGCGATCGTGTGACCGATCATCTCCGGGACGATCATGGACCGCCGGGACCACGTCTTGATGACGTTCTTGGTCCCCTTCTCGTTCTGCGCTTCCACCTTTTTGATGAGGTGGTCGTCGACGAAGGGACCCTTCTTAAGGCTACGTGGCATCAGTCGTGCTCCTTACCGCTTCTTCTTACCGCTGCGCCGACGCCGTACGATCAGCTTGTCGCTGGCCTTGCTCTTCCGGGTCCGGCCTTCCTTCTGACCCCAGGGGCTCACCGGGTGACGGCCACCCGAGGACTTGCCCTCACCACCACCGTGCGGGTGGTCGACCGGGTTCATCACCACACCGCGAACGGTCGGGCGCTTGCCCTTCCAACGGGAGCGGCCGGCCTTGCCCCAGCTGATGTTGGACTGCTCGGCGTTGCCGACCTGGCCCACGGTGGCGCGGCAGGTGACCTCCACCATGCGCATCTCACCGGAGGGCATACGCAGGGTGGCGTAGTTCCCCTCCTTGGCCAGGAGCTGGATCTGGGAACCGGCGGAACGACCCAGCTTGGCGCCGCCTCCCGGCTTCAGCTCGACCGCGTGCACGAACGTACCCGTGGGGATGTTGCGCAGCGGGAGGCAGTTGCCGGGCTTGATGTCGGACTGCGGCCCGTTCTCGACCCGGTCACCCTGCTTGAGGCCGGCGGGCGCCAGGATGTAGCGCTTCTCGCCGTCCACGTAGTGGAGCAGAGCGATACGGGCGGTGCGGTTGGGGTCGTACTCGATGTGAGCGACCTTCGCCGGCACTCCGTCCTTGTCGTGGCGACGGAAGTCGATCACGCGGTAGGCCCGCTTGTGACCGCCACCCTGGTGGCGGGCGGTGATACGGCCGTGGCCGTTGCGCCCACCCTTGGAGTGAAGCGGACGCACCAGGGACTTCTCCGGCTCCGAACGCGTGATCTCGACGAAGTCGCTCACGCTGGAGCCGCGACGGCCCGGCGTCGTCGGCTTGTACTTACGAATGCCCATCTTCTTCGCGCATTCCTTTACGTCTTGCTTGGTGTGTAGCGGTCAGACCCCGAAGCGGTCAGACACCGAAGATGTCGATCCGGTCGCCGTCGGCGACACTGACGATCGCGCGCTTGGTGTCGGGACGCTTCCCGTAACCGAAGCGGGTGCGCTTGCGCTTGCCCTTGCGGTTGATCGTGTTCACGCTCGTGACCTTCACTTCGAAGATCTTCTCGATCGCGATCTTGATCTGGGTCTTGTTGGCGTCCGGGCGGACGATGAACGTGTACTTGTTCTCGTCCATGAGCCCGTAGCTCTTCTCGGAGATCACCGGCTCGATGATGATGTCCCGGTGGTCGGCGATCCTCACTGGTCGTCCTCCTCGGACTGCGCGGCCTTGGAGGCGCCGGCCGCGTGGGCCAGGAACTCGGCGTAGCCCGCCTCGGTGAAGACCACGTCGTCCGAGTACAGGACGTCGTAGGTGTTCACCTGGTCCGCGTCGAGGATGTGCACCTCTTCGAGGTTGCGCAGGGCACGTCGGTTGTGCTCGTCCTCGCGGGCCAGAACCACCAGGACCTTGTCGGAGTCGGTGATCTGGCGCAGCGCCTTCAGAGCGGTCTGCGTGAACTTGCTCTCCAGGTCCTCGGCCACGAAGTGGCTGATGACGTGGATACGGCCGTGACGGGCCCGGTCGGAGAGGGCGCCACGCAGGGCGGCGGCCTTCATCTTCTTGGGCGTGCGCTGGCTGTAGTCCCGCGGCTGGGGTCCGTGGACCGTGCCACCGCCGGCGTACTGCGGGGCGCGGATCGAACCCTGGCGGGCCCGGCCGGTGCCCTTCTGGCGGTACGGCTTCTTGCCACCGCCGCGGACCTCGCCGCGGGTCTTGGTGGCGTGGGTGCCCTGACGGCCGGCGGCCAGCTGGGCGTTCACGACCTGGTGGATCAGCGGGATGCTGACCTGCTGGGCGAAGACGCTCTCAGGCAGCTCGACACTGCCCTTGGCGCCGCCCTCGGGGTTCTTGACCTCGATCTGGGTCATGGCTTACTTGTCCCCCTTCACAGCGGTGCGGACGAGCACCAGACCGCCGTTGGGACCGGGGACCGCACCCTTGACGAGGATGAGACCCTTCTCCGCGTCCACGGAGTGAACGGTCAGGTTCTGGACGGTCTTGCGCACGTTGCCCATGCGGCCGGCCATCCGCTTGCCCTTGAAAACGCGGCCGGGCGTGGCGCAGCCGCCGATGGAGCCGGGTGAGCGGTGGGTGCGCTGGGTGCCGTGCGAGGCGGTCATACCGCCGAAGCCGTGACGCTTCATCACACCGGCGAAACCCTTGCCCTTGCTCTTACCCGTGACGTCGACCTTCTGGCCGCTCTCGAAGGCGTCCACGGTGACTTCCTGACCGAGGGTGTACTCGGTGGCGTCGGGAGTGCGGACCTCGACGTAGTGCCGGCGCGGGGTCAGGTCGTGCTTGCGCAGGTAGTCGCCGAGCGGCTTGTTGATCTTGCGCGGGTTCACCTGCCCGTAGCCCAGCTGGATAGCCGAGTAGCCGTCGGTGTCCGGAGTCCGGACGCGGCTCACGACACACGGACCAGCCTTCAGGACCGTCACGGGAACCATCTGCCCCGCGTCGTCGAAGACCTGGGTCATGCCGAGCTTCTCGCCCAGAACTCCCTTGATCTGCTTGGTGGCCATGTCTGTGCGTCCTTAAAGCTTGATCTCGATGTCAACGCCGGCCGGGAGGTCGAGACGCATGAGCGAGTCGACCGTCTTCGGCGTCGGGTCGATGATGTCGATCAGCCGCTTGTGGGTGCGCATCTCGAAGTGCTCGCGCGAGTCCTTGTACTTGTGCGGCGATCGGATGACGCAGTAAACGTTCTTCTCCGTCGGCAGCGGCACCGGGCCCGCGACCTGTGCACCAGTTCGCGTCACAGTCTCGACGATCTTCTTCGCCGAGCTGTCAATGACCTCGTGGTCATAGGCCTTGAGCCGAATGCGGATCTTCTGTCCCGCCATGTGGCCTGTTCGTCCTTCGCTTCAGTGTCCGTAACGGTGAGCTGTCCGGTCACAGACGCCCAGGCCCGGCGAATCCGCCGTGTGGCCGTGAGCCCCTATTCCCTTGAGAAACCGCAACAGGGCTTGCCCCTGCGGTGCGTCACCGTCACAGAGCCCGATGACGTCTTGTCGTGTGGCGGGCGGACCGCCGGAGGGCGGTCTC
>CALGOD010000430.1 GCA_937957845.1 uncultured Nocardiopsis sp. | reverse complement strand
GGCGCCGCCGAAGGCCTTGCGGGTGATCACGGTGACCAGCGGGACCGTGGCCTCGGCGGAGGCGTACAACAACGTGGCGCCGCGGCGAATGATGCCGTCCCACTCCTGGTCGGTGCCGGGCAGGAAGCCGGGCACGTCCACGAAGGTCAGCACCGGAACGTTGAAGGCGTCGCAGGTGCGCACGAAGCGCGCGGCCTTCTCGGAGGCGTCGATGTCCAGGCAGCCCGCGAGGCTCAGGGGCTGGTTGGCCACGATGCCGACGGACTGGCCGTCCACACGTCCGAAGCCCACCACGAGGTTGGTGGCGAACTGGGCGTGGACCTCCAGGAAGTCACCGTCGTCCAGGACGCTCTCGATGACCGTCCGCATGTCGTAGGGCTGGTTGGCCGAGTCCGGGATGAAGGTGTCCAGGGCCAGGTCGTCGTCGGTGACCTCCTCGCCCGGAGGCTCCTCGGCGGGCAGGAGCGGTACGTCCTCCAGGTTGTTGTCGGGAAGATGCGCGAGCAGTTCCTTGACGTAGTCGATGGCGTCCTGTTCGTCGGCGCCCATGTAGTGGGCGACGCCCGACTTGCCGGAGTGGGTGGCCGCGCCTCCCAGTTCCTCCATGGAGACGTCCTCGCCGGTGACGGTCTTGATGACGTCGGGTCCGGTGATGAACATCTGGGAGGTCTGGTCGACCATCACGATGAAGTCGATCTGCGGGATGACGCCGGAGGCGTGGGTGTTGCGCTTGAAGATCTCGGCGTACAGGCCGAGCGCCACGACTCCTTCCTGGATGCGCGCACCGCCGCCCTCGTTGATGCCCACGACGGGGCATCCGGTGTTCAGGGCGTGGTCGAGGACCTTGCAGATCTTCTCGCCGTAGACCTCTCCCAGTGAGCCTCCGAAGACGGTGACGTCCTGGCTGAACACGGCGATCGGTCGACCGTCGACCGTTCCGTAGCCGGTGACGACGCCGTCGCCGTAGGGCCGGTTCGCCTCCAGCCCGAAGCTGGTGGAGCGGTGTCGGGCCAAGGCGTCGAACTCCACGAACGAGCCCGGATCGAGCAGGGCGTCGATCCGTTCGCGGGCGGTCATCTTGCCCTTGGCGTGCTGTTTCTCAACGGCTCGCGCGGACCCCGCGTGGACGGCCTCGTAACGGCGCCGCTGCAGGTCGGCGAGCTTGCCCGCGGTGGTACGGATGTCGATCTCGTCCGCGGACAGTGGTTCAGGGGCTTCTGTGGCCATAACTACGCAGGTTAACCGCGTGCCCTCCCGTCAAGGAGAGGGAGGATCGGGTTACTCGCTGGTAGGGAGTGGTCGGGTCGGCTCCCCGAAGAAGGAGAAGCGAGACTCGGAAAAGAGTGGGAAGCGCCTCTCCCGTGCCGGGAAAACCGCGTGAGGGAATGTTCTGATCTTTATCGGGAGGAACAATTCTTAACGCTCGGGCAAAACCTTCGAAATAAGCCCCCGCGCACCTGGGAGGGGGCGCGATCTCTGTAGGCTCGGGGATCATGACAGCGGTAAGCGCAGAACGCGACAGTGCCCGGCAGGAAGTTCCCGAACAACTCAGGAATGACGTCAAACTGCTCGGCGAGATGCTCGGAACGGTCCTTGCGGAAAGCGGTGGCGAGGATCTGCTCGACGATGTCGAGAGGCTCAGGCGGGCAGTGATCGGCGCTCGTGACGGTTCGGTCACAGCGGAGGAGGTCACCGCGATCGTCGCCGCCTGGCCGTTGGAACGGGCCAAGCAGGTGGCCCGCGCCTTCACCGTCTACTTCCATCTGGCCAACCTGGCCGAGGAGCACCACCGCATGCGGGCCCTGCGGGAGAGGGACGACGCGGCCAACCCGCCTCGGGAGTCCCTGGCGGCGGCCGTGCGCGCCATCCGTGAGGAGGAGGGCGGTGAGGAACGCCTGGGCGAGCTGGTCGCGGACATGGAGTTCCACCCCGTGTTCACCGCCCACCCCACCGAGGCCCGTCGCCGGGCGGTGTCCACCTCCATCCAGCGGATCAGCGCCCAGCTGGAGGCCTGGCACGCCTCCCATCAAGGCAGCAGCGCCGCCGCCGAGGCGCACCGCCGCCTTCTGGAGGAGATCGACCTGCTCTGGCGCACCTCCCAGTTGCGCTACACCAGGCTCAACCCGCTCGACGAGGTGCGCACCGCGTTGGCCGCCTTCGACGAGACCATCTTCTCCGTCATCCCGCAGGTGTACCGAAGCCTGGACGCGGCGATCGACCCCGAGCACACGGGGACACGTCCGCCCCGCGCCACGCCCTTCGTCCGCTACGGCAGCTGGATCGGCGGGGACCGGGACGGCAACCCCTACGTCACCCACGAGGTGACCAGGGAGGCCGTCCTCATCCAGTCCGAGCACGTGCTGCGTGGCCTGGAGAGCGCCTGTGAAAGGGTGGGACGCACCCTCACCGCCTACTCCAACCTCACACCCGCGGCCCCCGCGCTGCTCGACGCGCTCTCCACCGCCAGGGCGGGGCATCCCACACTGATGGCGGACATCGGCGCGCGCTCGCCCAACGAGCCGCACCGCCAGATGATGTTGCTGGCCACGGCGCGTCTGCGCGCCACGAGGGAGCGCGACGCCGATCTCGCCTACCCCGACGCCGACGCCTTCCTGGCCGACCTGCGCATCGTGCAGGACTCCCTGGCCGCGGCCGGCGCCGCACGCCAGGCCTACGGTGGCCTGCAGCACCTGATCTGGCAGGCGCAGACCTTCGGCTTCCACCTCGCCGAGTTGGAGATCCGCCAGCACAGCGAGGTGCACGCCGCCGCGCTCGCCGAACTGCGCGAGGGCGGAAAGCCCTCCGAACGCACGGAGGAGGTCCTCGCCACGATCCGGGTGATCGCCTGGATCCAGGAGCGTTTCGGTGTCGAGGCCTGCCGTCGCTACATCGTCAGCTTCACCCGCTCGGCCGAGGACATCGCGGCCGTCCACGAACTGGCCTCCTACGCCCTTCCACCCGAACGCGTCCCCGTCCTCGACGTCATCCCGCTGTTCGAGACCGGGGCGGACCTGGACGCCTCCCCCCAGGTCCTGGAGGGCATGCTGGAGCTTCCTCGGGTCCGGGAGCGCCTGGAGGAGACGGGCCGCCGTCTGGAGGTCATGCTCGGCTACAGCGACTCGGCCAAGGACGTGGGTCCGGTCAGCGCCACGCTGCGCCTGTACGACGCCCAGGCCCGTCTGGCCGCGTGGGCGCGCGAGCACGACGTGCGTTTGACCCTGTTCCACGGCCGTGGAGGTTCGCTCGGCCGCGGTGGCGGGCCGGCCAGCCGCGCCCTGCTCGCCCAAGCCCCCGGTTCGGTCGGTGGTCGGTTCAAGGTCACCGAGCAGGGAGAGGTCATCTTCGCCCGCTACGGGCAGTCCGCGATCGCCCGCCGTCACATCGAACAGGTCGGACACGCGGTACTCATGGCCTCCACAGACGGGGTCCAGGAGCGTGAGCGCTCGGCCGAACGCAGGTACCGCGAGTACGCCGACGCCATCGCCGCCGCGGCCCAGGAGACCTACCTGGAACTGATCGACACCGAGGACTTCGCGGTGTGGTTCTCCCGGGTCAGTCCTTTGGAGGAACTGGGAGAACTGCGGCTCGGTTCGCGTCCCGCGCGCCGTGGCGCCGCCCGTGGTCTGGAGGACCTGCGCGCCATCCCGTGGGTGTTCGCCTGGACCCAGACCCGGATCAACCTGCCCGGCTGGTACGGACTCGGCACGGGTCTGGCCGCCGTCGATGACATCGGCGTGCTCCAGGACGCCTACCGAGAGTGGCCCATGTTCTCCTCGCTGTTGGACAACGCGGAGATGAGCCTGGCCAAGACCGACCGCGCCATCGCCGAGCGCTACCTGGCCCTGGGCGGACGACCGGAGCTGAGCGAGAGGGTGTTGGCCGAGTACGACCTCACCCGACGGCTGGTACTGGAGGTGACCGGACACACCCGGCTGCTGGAGAACCGCGCGGTGCTCTCCCGGGCGGTCGACCTGCGCAACCCGTACGTGGACGCCTTGTCCCACCTGCAGTTGCGTGCGCTGGAGGCACTGCGGGGCGAGGAGGCCGACACGTTGTCAGAGCAGGACCAGCAGCACCTGGAGCGGTTGCTGCTGTTGTCGGTCAACGGTGTGGCCGCGGGCCTGCAGAACACGGGCTGAGCCCGGCGGCGCCCCGTGCTCGGTGCGGCGCGCTCCAACGGTGGTCGCGACACCCCGAAACTCGGGAGGTAGCGACCACCGTGTCGTTCGCACACAAGCGTGAGCGGTTCTTCGCCCCGCTCGACGTGGTCGAGGGCGTCACGCACGCGGCGCGCGAGTCGGGCGCCCCGGCCGGTGGGACCGCACGGGCAGGTCGGGGACGTGGAGCGGATGATCCCGCCGCCTTCCCGTGCGCGGGCCCGGAGGCGCACGATCACCGACGCGCCGGTCGGGGGGCCGATGGCGGTTCCGTTCGACGCACGGGTTCCCGGTCGGGGTCATGGCGCTGATGTAATGGGGACATGACCAGCGCATCCGATCCCTTTCCCCGCCCCCCGCTCGACGTCGCGTCACTCGACGCCGTTCTCGTCCGGCGGGGCGGCATGTGGCACCGGATCGAGGTGCTGCCCGAGACAGGGTCCACCAACACCGAGTTGGCCGAGCGCGCCCGTAAGGGCGCCGAGCACGGGAGTGTGCTGGTCACCGAGCACCAGACCGCCGGGCGCGGTCGGCTCGGGCGCGACTTCTCCACCCCGGCGCGCGCGGCCCTCACCTTCTCGCTCCTGCTCCGGCCCCGGGCGGCCGCCGAGCGGTGGGGCTGGCTTCCCGCGCTCATGGGGGTGGCGGCGGTCGGTGCGGTGCGTCGGGTGGGCGGGGTCAAGGTCGCTCTGAAATGGCCCAACGACGTCATCGTTCCCGCCGGACTGCGCTCCGAGCCCGGAACCGTGGACGGCAAGCTCGCGGGCATCCTGGCCGAGGCCGAGTTCTCCTCCGAGACGCCCGGAGTCGTCGTGGGCATCGGGGTCAACGTCTCCCAGGACCGGGCGGAACTGCCCGTGGACACCGCGGTCTCCCTGCGCGGCGAGGGCTCCGCCGACCTGGACCGAGGCGCCCTGCTCGCCGCGATCCTGGGTGAGTTCGAGGAGCTGTACACGGTGTGGGCCGCCGCCGGCGGTGACGCCGAGGCCAGTGGCCTGGCCCCCGTCTACCGGGACATGTGCGTCACCATCGGCAGGCGTGTACGGGTGCACCTTCCCGGAGGGCAGGTCCTGGAGGGAACCGCGACCCAGGTCGACGCCGAGGCGAGGCTGGTGGTGGAGGGGCCGGCCGGAAGGCAGGCACTGAGCGCGGGCGACGTGGTGCACGTGCGTCCGGGCGGCTGACCGGCCGTCCGGACCGGCTGTCCACAAGCGGACGCACGACCACTCCCGCACGCGCCCGCCCTGTGCCATGATCACCGGTATGGCTATCGCGGACCGCTACCTCTCCGACGACGAGGAACTCGTCCACGTCGCGCGTCAGCACTGGACCGTCCTGGCGGGCGAGTTCGTGGCGCTCGCCCTCATCGGGGCGGCCGTGGGCGCCGCTCTGTGGTTCGTGCCCTGGGAGCGGGACTGGAGTCTCATCGTGGCCGGGATCGTGGTGGCCGTCGGTGTGGTCGCCGCGCTCGTCCTCTGGTTCGTGCCCATGCTCAAGTGGTCCACGACCGTCTACATCCTCACCAACCGAAGGTTGATGATGCGTGACGGCATCATCTCCCGCCAGGGCCGCGACATGCCGCTGACCCGGGTCAACGACGTCGCCTTCACCATCGGCCTCTGGGAACGCCTCATGGGGTACGGGACCCTGTCCATCCAGTCGGCGTCCGAACAGGAGGGGATGGTCCTGAAGCGGGTGCCCCGCCCCCAGCGGCTCCAGGCCGAGCTCTACCGCCCGGTCAACCCGGCGCAGAGACCGGAGTATCCGACCGGGCCCCAGGGGTGATCCCGTCCTCTGCGGCGGGCGACCCGCCCGGAGGCGATCACGGGCGTAAGCTGGAAGGGAACCCGCGCCACAGGCCGGTGACGAAGTGACTGCTCCCCGCCGCGGCGGGGATGGCCCCGTGAAAGAGAACTATGCCGTCGCGTCCTGACCCGAAAACGATCGAATCCGCCCTCCTCGGCGGTGAAGCGATCTACACCAGGGAGCAGGCGATCGAACTCGCCGGCACCGACGCGGAGCTGGCTGGACGCATCTGGCGTGCACTCGGCTTCCCCAACCAGGGCGATGACACGGTCACCTTCGCCGAGAGCGACGTGGAGTCGCTGCGCATCGTCAACAGCCTCCTGCGGGAAGGTGTCCTGGACGAGGACGGCGTGGTCCGGTTCGCCAGGGCGATGGGCCAGACCATGGCGCGCCTGGCCGACTGGCAGACCAGCATCCTGAGCACGCTCATCTTCCAGGAGGGCGGTGAGGACGCGGTCAACCCGCTGATGAACCGGGTCAAGGAGCTGCTGCCGGACGTGGAACGGCTCCTGTTGCACATCTGGCGCCGCCAGCTCTCCGCCTCCGCGGCGCGCACCCTGACGGTGATGTCCAACGGCCAGGACACCGTCCCCAACTACTATCCGTTGATCGTCGGGTTCGCCGACCTGGTCTCCTTCACCACGTTGAGCCGCGAACTCGACGAGGTCGAGCTGGCCGGTGTGGTCGAGGGCTTCGAGGCCACCGCCGCCGACATCGTCGCCTCCGGGGGCGGACGCGTCGTCAAGACGCTCGGGGACGAGATCCTCTACGTGGCCGACTCCCCGACCGAGGCCGCCGACATCGCGCTGCGTCTGGCCTCAGGAGTCGAGACCCATGTGGAGGTGCCCGACGTTCGGGTGGGACTGGC
This sequence comes from uncultured Nocardiopsis sp., assembly GCA_937957845.1. Taxonomy (GTDB): domain Bacteria; phylum Actinomycetota; class Actinomycetes; order Streptosporangiales; family Streptosporangiaceae; genus Nocardiopsis. Next base: position 4,143 of record CALGOD010000430.1, on the reverse strand, counting down.
CTCCGGACCGGTTCTGACCCTGCACGGCGACGTGTTCGGCACGACCGTAAACCGCTCCAGCCGCCTGACTTCCTTCGCCCGCCCGGGTACGGTCCTGATCGACGAGAACCTCGCCGAGAGCCTGGCCGACCAGGAAGGGCTGCAGGTGGTCAAGGTGCGGGCCCGCCACGCGCACGGGCTCGGGCTCATCCAGCCCTACGCCCTGCGCCGCAACTTCGAGCCCTCGGGCTGAACCCGGACCGATCGACCGTGTGACGGGGGGACGGGACGGATACTCTCGAAGACGACGCACCGGCAAGCCCGCGAGAGGTCGAAAGTCTGTGAGCGCTCCCTCCATGGTCCACCGCCTTCGTACCTCGGGTGTCGTCAGCCTGGAGGGCGGCGAGGTCCGCGTCCAGAACAACGTGTGGGTCGTCGGAGACGAGGACAGCGCGATCGTCATCGACGCCGCGCACGACCACGAGGCCATCGCCCGGGGCCTGGGTGATCGCGAGCTGATGGCGATCGTGTCCACCCACGGTCACAGTGACCACATCAACGCGGCCGTCGCCCTGGCGGATCTCACCGACTGTCCGGTCCTGCTGCACCCCGAGGACGTCGAGCTGTGGCGCCGCGTCCACCCCCACAGGGAGCCCGACGCCCCACTGCTGCACGGCGAGGTGCTGATGATCGGCGGTGTGGAGCTGGAGGTCCTCCACACACCGGGGCACACACCCGGCGGGGTGTGTCTGTACGCGCCCGTGCTGGGGACGGTCTTCACCGGGGACACTCTCTTCCCGGGTGGTCCCGGTGCCACGGGGCAGCCGTTCTCCGACTTCGCCACCATCATCGCCTCGATCCGCGACCATCTCGTGGGTCTGCCACGGAACACGGTCGTCCACCCGGGCCACGGTGAGTCCACCACCATCGCCGAGGCCGCCGAACGTCTCGACGCATGGGCGGCGCGCGGTTTCTGAGGGAGCGGGCGGGCGTTCCACCCGCCGGAGCGGACCCCCTCCGCGGGACCGGTACGTTCCCGGCGCGGCCCCTGGCGCGGGGCGCCGGGTCAGCCGAAGTCGTCCGAGGAGGAGATGAGCACCTCCAGGTCGGGACCGAGCTCCTGTGGGGACATGTCCAACAGGTACTGGCCGAGGTGGCGACGGAAGGCGTCCGCCGAGTGCGAGGGCTCCACGTCCTTGCGCCGTGCCAACGCCACCGTCCGCAGCAGACGGGGGCGGGCCAGCGGGGTGCCGCGCAGGCCCGGCCGGTTCTTGAGCACCATGCTCGGTACCACCGCGAGCCCCAGACCCGCTTCCACGAACCGCAGGACGGCGTCCATCTCGCCCCCCTCCACCGCCAGACGCGGTTCGAACCCCGCCGCCCGGCACGCGCGCAGCGTCGCCTCCCGTACGTCGTATCCGCGCCGGAACATCACCAACGGGCGGTCCTTGAGTTCGGTGATACGGATGGACGCGCGGGCGTTGGGCGCGGGGCCCGACATCGGGCTCGCCACCACCAGGTTCTCCCGGAGGATGGGGGTGGTGGAGAAGTCCGGGTCGCTGCTGTGCAACGGCAGGATGATCAGGGCCAGGTCCAGCTCGCCCCGCCCCAGGTCGCGGATGAGATCACGGGAGCCGCTCTCCTGTACCTGGAGTTCGATACCGGGGTAGCGGGTATGGAAGTCGGCGAGCACGTCGGCCAACAGACCGGCGCACAACGACGGGGTCGCGCCCAGACGCACCCGGCCACGGCGCACCCCGGCCAGTTCCGCGACCTCGCGTTTGGCCGTCTCCAGGTCGGCGAGCATGCGCTGGGCCAACGGAAGCAGTGCCTCACCAGCGGGAGTGAGTGTGATATTTCCCCGGGCACGAGTGAATAACGGCGCACCCAGCTCTCGTTCGAGACTGCGGATCTGCTTGCTCAGACTCGGCTGGGCGACGTTGGAAAGCTCGGCTGCACGGGTGAAATGGCGTGTGCGGGCCACCGCCACGAAGTAGGACAGCTGCTGGAACTGCATGCTCCATAGCCTATGGCTATGGACACAAGCATCGCGATGACTTGGACCTCAGGCTCGGTCCAAACCTAAGGTGACAAGCTGTGGCGAACAGTACCCTGACTAAGAAGCGGTCTACGGCTTACGGGTCCACGGTGGCGCTCAAAGCAGCGATGGCGGTCACCGGGGCGATTCTCGTGCTGTATCTGATCGCGCACATGTACGGCAACCTCAAGGTCTTCTCGGGCCAGGAGGCATTCGACGGTTATGCCCACGGTCTCCGTGAGCTGGGCTACCCGTTGCTGCCCGAGAACGGATTCCTGTGGATCTTCCGCGTCGTCCTCCTGGCGAGCGTCCTGATCCACATCTACGCGGCGGTGACGTTGTGGGCCCGTGCCCGCAGGGCGCGCCCGAGCGACCAGCGCTACAAGGTGAAGAAGCGAGTGGTCCGTAGCTACTCCTCCTACACCATGCGCTACGGCGGGCTGATCATCCTGTTCTTCGTGATCTTCCACGTCCTGCACCTGACCACGAACGACATCGCACCCGGCGGCGCTTCGGACAGCCCCTACGAACGGCTCGTCAGGGGGTTCCAGCCCGAGTTCTGGTACGTGACGCTGTTCTACGTGCTGTCCGTGATCATGGTGGGCCTGCACCTGCGGCACGGCATCTGGAGCGGTCTGGCCACGCTCGGTGCCAACATGTCGCGGCGACAGGGCACGCTCAACGCGATCGCCCTGGCCATCGCGCTGATCGTGACCGTCGGTTTCCTGCTTCCGCCTCTGGCGGTCACCTTTGGACTGGTGAGTTAATTGTCTGTCAACGACCTCTACATCGTCGGCGAGCCGATCCGCGATGAGAAGGCGCCCGAGGGCCCGATCAACGAGCGCTGGGACAAGCGCCGTTTCTCGGCCAGGCTGGTCAACCCCGCGAACCGGCGCAAGCTCTCCGTCATCATGGTCGGCACCGGTCTGGCCGGGGCCTCGGCCGCGGCGACCCTGGGCGAGGCCGGCTACAACGTCGTCTCGTTCTGCTACCAGGACAGCCCGCGCCGCGCCCACTCCATCGCCGCGCAGGGCGGCATCAACGCGGCCAAGAACTACCGCAACGACGGTGACAGCATCTACCGGCTGTTCTACGACACCGTCAAGGGCGGCGACTTCCGCTCCCGTGAGTCCAACGTCTACCGTCTGGCCCAGACCAGCGTCGAGATCATCGACCAGTGCGTGGCCCAGGGCGTGCCCTTCGCCCGTGAGTACGGTGGTCTGCTCGACAACCGTTCCTTCGGTGGTGTGCAGGTCTCCCGGACCTTCTACGCTCGCGGACAGACCGGCCAGCAGCTGTTGCTCGGCGCCTACCAGGCCCTGGAGCGCCAGGTGGCGGCGGGCACGGTCGAGATGCACACCCGCCACGAGATGCTCGAACTCATCGTCGTGGACGGACGCGCCCGCGGCATCATCGTCCGCGACATGGTCACCGGTGAGATCGAGACGCACTTCGCCGACGCCGTGGTGCTGGCCACCGGCGGCTACGGCAACGTGTTCTACCTGTCCACCAACGCCATGGGCAGCAACGTCACCGCGACCTGGCGCGCGCACCGCAAGGGCGCGCTCTTCGCCAACCCCTGCTACACGCAGATCCACCCGACCTGCATCCCGGTCAGCGGCGACTACCAGTCCAAGCTGACCCTGATGAGCGAGTCGCTGCGCAACGACGGCCGCATCTGGGTGCCCAAGAAGCACGGGGACACCCGCGACCCGCGCCAGATCCCCGAGGACGAGCGCGACTACTACCTGGAGCGCATCTACCCGTCCTTCGGCAACCTGGTGCCGCGTGACATCGCCTCTCGCGCGGCCAAGAACGTCTGCGACGAGGGCCGGGGCGTGGGCCCCAGCGGTCTGGGCGTGTACCTGGACTTCGCCGACGCGATCGGGCGCATGGGACGCGATGTCGTCAAGGCCAAGTACGGCAACCTGTTCGACATGTACCAGCGCATCACCGGTGAGGACCCGTACGAGGTCCCGATGCGGATCTACCCGGCCGTGCACTACACCATGGGCGGCCTGTGGGTGGACTACGACCTGCAGAGCACGATCCCGGGCCTGTTCGTGACCGGTGAGGCCAACTTCTCCGACCACGGCGCCAACCGCCTGGGCGCCAGCGCGCTGATG
>CALGOD010000429.1 GCA_937957845.1 uncultured Nocardiopsis sp. | reverse complement strand
GTCATCGATTCCCTGTTCTTGAAACGCGTGTTCTGCGATTTCCCTTGGAAACCGAAGAACATCCGTGACCTCGGAGAATATGCATCTGTGACGACATTCGTACTATGTGTGACAAGGATGTGCGAGTCATCGACCGGTCCGAGGTGACCGGATGTCGGTTTCCTCGGCCATCGAGGATCCCTCAGAACAAAGGAACGTTCCTGCCTCGTCTCCGGGCATCTCCGCCCGGAGCGGGGAACGAGGTGCGGCCCTCACTACGGCGGACCGAACGAGGTCCAGGCGCACCAGGACCCCGCGCACTCGGATCTCTCATCGCCCATCGGCTCCGCCCGGGGCCCCTCGGGGTGGTCGTCGGGCACGACTACCGTCTCCCCGTGGTCCGTGGGAAACGGCCGATCTCGGTGTCGACGACGGCCAGGTGAACCCGGATGATCCGGGTGAGAATGAGGAACACCGTCGAGACCGGGTCAGGCGCTGACGCGGATGTCCCGACGACGCGAAGCACGCGGCGGTGACGTAGCGGGGTCACGCGGCGCACCATCGTCCCCGTCCCATGGTGTTCGGCGCGGTGTCCACGGTCGACGTCTCGACCGAACCGCCGTCCCGAAGCCGTCACGACCGGCCGAAACGCACGGTTCCGAGACGACGTGCGCAACGGCCGGGACGGAGCGTCCACACCTGAGCGGTTCGGGGCATACGCCGGAGCAATCCGACGTATGCCCCACCATGTCAGACCACCGTGAAGGCCGCGCGGGCGAAGCGCGGGTCGGCCTCGGCGGTGGCCTCCGCCTCCACCAGCGGGCCCGGGACCACCCGGACCACGGGCGCCTCGTCGCGGGACCAGGCCCGCTGCGGCAGTCGCCGCAGCGTCTCGGTCACGTCGAAGGAGAACTCCGTGCCGTCGGAGTGCGGGCCCTGGGGACCCACGTTCTCGAAGAACACCAGGTGGCCCACGAAGGCGGGCCCCGTGGGATCGGTGTCGGACTCGTCTCCGCCGAGGAAGACGAGGAAGGCGGCACACGGCGCCGCGTCGGCGCGCACCCCCTCGAACGTGAGCACGACCCGCTCGTCGGACTCCACCGCACCCGCGATGGTGTCCGCGACGCCCACCTCACCGCCGAGCGAGAAGGTGAGCGGCTCCGTGCGCAGATGCGTCACGTCGTCGGTGACCGTGAACGTGGCCGCGGACATCGACAGCGGCGCCCCCGAGAGCAGGAAGGCCGCCTGCGCCTCACCGGTGCCCATACCGTCGGTCAGCGACTCGTACTCGTAGGCGTCCTCGGGAAAGTCGAAGAGCGGACCCTCCAGGACGTGCTGGTCGCCGTTCTCGTCACGCAGCAGGAAGGGGAGGTCGGGTTCCTCCGGGTCGTGCTTCGGACGCGCCTCGGGCCACGCCAGGTCGGCGGGAACCTGGTGCTCGTTCATCCAGGCCTCCCAGAAGCGGTCGATGTTGGCGTGGTGCAGCCAGAACACCGGATCGCCGGCCGCCGTCGGCACCGAGCCCATCAAGCCGCTGATGTTGCTGTGCACCAGTCCGTGGGGGTAGCGCTCCAACACCTGGGAGAAACCGGCTCTCTCGGCTCCCTCCTCCCGAGGCGACCAGAAGATCTCCTCCCTCATCGCGGCACTCGGGTCGACCTGGTCGAAGGCCATGGGGTCCTCCCCCAGGCAGCGACCGTCCATGCCGACGGGCAGGTACAGCGGGTTGTCCTCTTCCTCCCCGCCTTGGGGGTCGAGGATCCTGTCCTGTCGGAAGGGCAACGGGATCCTGCGCCATTCCTCCGAACCCGCCGGATCTCCACCGGGCACCAGGTGCGCGTAGTTCCAGTACGGCAACGCCCAGTCGGCCATGTCCTCCTGACCCAGTTCGGTGACGATGACGTCGCGCACGATGCGTTCGAAGTGGTACAGGTACCAGCGATGCCAGGGCAGGAAGTACTCGTTCCTGTGCGGGCACTGGCCCCATTCGGGGGGATCTCCCTCCTCCCGCTGGGGTTTCCCGTGCGTGTACCACTGGAACCCCCAGGATCTCGACTCGGTCCGCGGCCGCTCCTTCATCCAGCCGACGGCCTTGGCGTACCAGTACAGCTCCGGCGCCCAGGCCCC
>CALGOD010000428.1 GCA_937957845.1 uncultured Nocardiopsis sp. | reverse complement strand
GGATCCTGAGAACGGAGCACAGCGCCCTCACAGCCGTGGCCGGTCCCGCACTCGCCCGGATCCGCGTTCATCCACCGCGTCGTGTCCCTTCCTCGTTTCCCACTTCCAGGCAGGACGTGCGCATGCAGCAGGACACCCTCACCCCGACCTCGGACAGTGCCCTCTCCCCGCCCCGGCGGCATGGCCCGAGCGGAGAGGAGGAATCCCTGTGTTCAGAGGGACCGGGACCCGACGGGCCCGCCGGCACGCCGGTGGTCGCCTCGGACCGTGCGGAGGCCGACCACCGCAACGAGATCCTCGTGGCCGGACGGATCACCGCGCGGCCCCACATCCGTGAGCTGCCCAGCGGAGACCGGTTGGCCACCTGGCGGATCTGCGTGGTCCGCCCCGACGACAGTCGTTACGGCGGACGTCCGGTCGACTCGATCACCTGCACCAGCTTCGACCCGCTCCTGCACGAGCGGATCCGACTCTGGAAGCCGGGCGACGTGGTGAGGATGACCGGGGAGCTGCGCCGCCGCACCTGGCGTGGACGCGAGGGCGTCGTGCGCAGCGTCTGCGAGGTGGAGGCGCGGACCGCGACGCTGGTCCGTGCGGCGGGGGGAGATGGGCGGGAGCGGAGGTGAGGGTCCGGTTCGCGGGTTCACCAGCCCAGAAGGGCCAGCGCCTCACGTGCGGCCGTGCCGGACGGGTCCACCGCCGGGTCCGCCCACACCGCCACGCACAGTGCGCGCAGTCCGTCCAGACGGTCCCCCGATCCCTCCAACCTCGGTACCCCGTCGGTGACGGTCACCGTCCACCCGTTGCAGTGGGTCCGCTCCCCTTCCCGGGAGACCTTCGGGTGGGTGTGGTTCATGCCCGACAGGTCCCAGGCCAGGTACCGAGGACGCTGGTGTTCGGGTGCGGAGAGGAGGTCCAACGGGGTGGCCACCCCGGACAACACCAGGAGTCCGGCGACCCCGTGTACGGTCGCCCCCTCGATGTCGGTGTCCAATCGGTCGCCCACGATCAACGGGTTGCGCGCACCGGTGCGCAGGATGCCCTCCTCGTGCAGGGGACGCATCGGCTTGCCCGCGATGACGGGTTCGACCCCGGTGGCGTTGACGATGACCTGGACGAACGAACCGTTCCCCGGCGTGATGCCCCACTCGCTGGGGGCGGTGGCGTCGCCGTTGCTGGCCACGTAGAACGCTCCGCGTCGGACCGCGAGCGTGCCCTGGTCGAGCAGGTCGCGGGCCATCTGTCGGGAGTAGCCCTGGACCACGGCCACCACCGACTCGTTGTCGACCGACACCGGGCGCATCCCCATTCTGCGCACCGCCTGGCGCAGGGCGGTGTCGCCCACCACCAGCACCTGGGAGCCCCGGGGGTGGCGTTCGCCGACCAGGCGGGCGGCGGCCTCCGCGGAGGTCACCACGTCCTCGGGGGAGGCCGTCACGCCGAGGTCGGTGAGGTGTTCGGCGATCCGTGCCGGGGTGCGTCCGGCGTTGTTGGTCACGAACGCCACCCGGGCACCTGCGGCCCGCGCCTTGCCCACCGCCTCGGGCGCCGCGGGGACGGCCCGGGAGCCGATGTAGACGACCCCGTCCAGATCCAGGAGCATCGCGTCGTGGATCTCGTTCAGGGGACGTTCTGTGAAGAGCAGGGACATGGAGGAGCACCCGTTCCGTACGGCTGGAGTGGTCATCTACCAGGCTATGGCCGAGGTCTGCTCGGCCGTGACCGCCCACCCCGGGGCACCAAGTGCACCGCGTCGCATCGGAAGCGGCGCGCACCCGCCCGAGCGCCCGTGGAGGGCCGCCCCTCGTCGGCCGGTCAGTGGTCCCGTTCGACGTCGAGCCAGCGGGTCGCGAAGGCGACGGACGCGGGAAGGGAGAACAGTTTCGCGGTGGCCTCACCGACGGGCCCCGACCGCACCGCTCCGGTGTCCTCGAAGTCGACGCCCATACGCCCGAAGTCCTCCGAGTCCAGGCGCACGTCGGTGAAGGTGGTCCACTTCCGGCCACCGTCCGGGGTCAGGACCGCGCATCCGGACTCCTCACCGCGGGGGCGGGGGATCCGGTACTCGGCCAGGTGGAAGGCGGTGCAGGAGTCGAACCCCGCTCCCAACAGGAGCACCCGGGCTCCGACCTTCTCCATCGCCGCGAGAGGGGACTCCTCGCCCAGACGGCAGTCCACCGGATGGTGCTCCAACAGAGCGCGGGCGCGTGGTCCCAGGGCCGCGAAGGAGGTCTGCGGGTGGGGGCTGCGCACCGCTCCCGGCCAGGTCCGCACCATCTCCGGGATGCGCCCCATGGACCTGCTCGGGGTGACGCGTGGATCGAACCCGGGTGTGTGCGCTCGGATGAGGGGCCACCAGGCCTCGGGGACCGGCGGATCACGCCACTGGGCGGGATCGGTGTTGTCCCCGGTCTGGGTCGGCACGACGAGGGTGCCCTCGGTTCCCAGGGCGTCCAGAAGGGCCTGGACGACCGCCTGTGCCCCGCCGCACACCCAACCCAGAGCACTGAGGGAGGAGTGCACCAGGACCGTGTCTCCGGGAGCGATCCCCAGCGCGGTCAGGTCGCGGGACAAGGAGTTCCGGGTCTGCGGACGGAGGGGGACGTTCACCGTGGTGGGCACGCGATGGACTCCTCATGTCGAGGGCGGAGGCAGGAGTATTATTCCGCACCCCTTACCGAGGGGGCCGGCGAAATCCGGGGCGGACACCGTGTCTTCGGCGCCCGAGCGGAGGAGGGGACGCGACGCGGACCTCGATCTCTCTGTGGGCGAGAGTGATCCCGCCCACAGGAGAACGTTCCGGGCCCGGCGGAAGGGCCTGGAACGCTCACGTGGTGTGGTCGGTCAGGCTCGGTCCAGGACCCGCATGACCAGGCCGGTGCGCGGCTTGGGTCCGAAGGAGGTGGACTTGCGTGGGGTCAGTTCCCCTCGCTCGGCCACCGCGTACACCTGTTCCACCCGCAGTGGGGGCACGATGACGGCCGTGCCCCTCTCCCCACGGGCCGCCGTGAGGGCCACGGCGGGGGTGTCGTGCACCATGCGCACCGTCTCCTCCGGTGTTCCCCACAGCGGCATCAGCACCTCGTGCAGGGCGGCCGTCGGCAGATGGCGCCACTCGGGGGAGTGGTCGGGCATGGTCCGTGCGAGGACGTCCTCGTCGAAGTCGTGCACCAGATATGCCTCACCCGACGCCGAGACCAGTACGAGGGCGGGTGCCTTCGCCTCCTCCAGAACGTGGGTGAAGGGTTCTTGCGATGTGGAGGGGAGGGGATCGACCGTGGCCACCGTCCGTGCGGCCTCGACCGCCCGGTCCGTGTCGAGGCCGGGCAGCACCCGGTGGATGGCGCCAAGGTGGGGCGGATGGGTGTCGCTGTCCACCAGCAGGGCCAGGCCGTATCGCCAGCCCGGGTCGTCGTACTCGGCGTACAGACGTCGGTAGGCGGCGTAACGGTGGTGTCCGTCGGCGATCAGGGCGGACCGG
>CALGOD010000427.1 GCA_937957845.1 uncultured Nocardiopsis sp. | reverse complement strand
CGACCTCCTCCAGGAAGGGGGCCGGGTCGGCGTCGTGGCCCAGGCCGTCGCCGAGTTGGAGGAGCTGGAAAAGAGCCTGAACGCCCAGGTGAGCCGATGAACACCGGCCCGTACCCCCGGTTGAACGGGGGTGCGGGCCTTTTGTGTTTCCAAGACCCTCCACCCCCAGTGCGGCGGCGTCCTTGTCCATCTCGATGTGCTTGCCCATGGCCTCTACCTACCCGCCGACCAGCCCATTGCCCCTTTCGGGCTTACTTGGTAACTGAACGCTATTGCGTCAGATGAAATCTGCGACTGGTCTGCGCACCTGGCGGATTGGCCCACCTGGCAGGAGATCCTGTCGCGGCCGCAGGAAGGGATGGCGATCCTACCGCGCACGGAGTCCTCCAAAACCCCCTTCTCACCAGGGCTTTCCCGCTACCGTTTCATCAGATGAAGGAATCCTTCACCTGATGTAATCGACGGAGAGTGAGAACGGATGAGCCGAGACGCCCTCGCCCCGGGGTCCGCGGGCCTGCACCTCGTGGGCGGGCTGTCCCTGCTGCGCCCCGAGGAACAGGCCTTCGAGGCGATGCTGGAGGGCTGGCGCAACCAGCAGCTCGCCCGCAACCTCGCCTTCTCCACCATCGAAGGCCGACACAAGGCGGTGAAGGCGTTCACCCGCCACGCCGACACCTTCCCCTGGGCCTGGTCGGCCCAGATGCTCGACGAATGGCTCGGCGATCTGCGGGCCCTACGCGACCTGAAGCGCTCCACCCTGCGCGGCTACTCCGAGGCCGTCCGCTCCTTCTGCGCCTACCTCACCGACCCCGCCTACGGCTGGCCCACCGAGTGCGAGATGCGGTTCGGCACCCACCCCATCCAGATCGCCCACGAGTGGAACACCGCCGTCCACCTGCAAGAAGCCGAGTCCGACCCGGCCAAGCGCGCCTTCACCCGCGCCGAGCTGGCAGCATTCTTCGACCACGCCGACGACCAGGTCCACCGCATCCGCGGCCACGGCCGCAAAGGGTGGCTGCCCGCCTTCCGCGACGCCACCCTGTTCAAGACCGCCTACGCCTTCGGCCTGCGCCGCAACGAGACCCGCATGCTCGACCTGGTCGACTTCTCCCGCAACCCCCACGCCCCGGCCTTCGGCGACTTCGGCGTCTGCCAGGTGCGCCACGGCAAGGCCAAGAAGGGCTCCCCGCCCAAACGCCGCGGCGTCCTGACGGTCGGCCCCCGCCACGGGACCGGCGGGATGGACTGGATCGTGGACGTCCTGGAGCAGTGGACCGAACAGGTCCGCCCGGCCTTCGCCCACTCCGACTCGCCTGCGCTCTGGCCCTCCGAACGCGGACCCCGGATCGGGTTCACCCAGATGAACACCCGCTTCGCCGCCTACCGCGACGCCGTCGGCCTGGACCCCGCGCTGGACTTCCACTCCTTGCGACGCTCCTACGTCACCCACCTCATCGAGGATGGATGGGACGCCCGCTTCGTTCAGGAGCAGGTCGGCCACGAGCATGCCTCTACCACCGCGCTCTACACCTGCGTCTCCTCGGACTTTCGCATCCGCACCCTGCTCAAAGCCCTGGACCAGACCACCCAGGCAGCGCTCAACACCACGGGCAAGAAGGAGTTCAGGCGATGAAACGCCAGGTCAGCTACCAGTGGCGGCTACGCGAGGTCATGGCCGCCCAGGGCATCTTCAACCCCAAGGACCTGGAACCCCTGCTGCACGAGCGCAGCATCAAGCTCTCCTCGGTGCAGGTCTGGCGACTGGTCACCCAGACCCCCGAACGCCTCTCCCTACCGGTCCTGGCCGCGCTCTGCGACATCCTGGCCTGCACCCCGGCCGAGCTGATCGCCACCCGAGCTGAGAACGCCGCACCGCGACGCACCGCCACCGGGGAGTCGGCCGCGAACGTGACGGAGATGGCGCCCATCCGGCCCAAGCGCGCCCGCATCATCCCCGAGTCGTGACCGCACCGGACTTCCCGCCCTGCACCCGCTGCGGGCGCGTCCTGCGCTGGAGCCCCGTGACCTGGCCGGAGGGGCCGATCTGCGCGACCTGCCGGACCTGGGCCTTGGAGACCTACGGCACCTGCTCCCGCTGCGGAACCGAACGGATGGTCCCGGGCATCACTCCCGGAGGCGAGGGGCGACTCTGCACCGACTGCGCCGACATCCCGGGTTGCTACTTCTGCTCCCGCTGCGGGCAAGAGGGCTGGATCCAACGCAAGGGCACCTGCTCTCGATGCGTCCTGACTGAACGGCTCGACGACCTCCTCGACGACGGCACCGGGACCATTCGGCCCGACCTGGTGCCCCTCTATGACGGGCTGCGCCGGGCCTCGCGGCCCCGCACCCTGTTCACCTGGACAGGCAGGGAACACGTTCAGCGGCTCCTTCGCCTGCTCGCCCGGGGCGAGGCCCCTCTCACCCATGAGGGGCTGAACCGGCTCACCCCGCCGCGTTCGGTGGCCTACCTGCGCGACCTGCTCATGCACCATGGCATCCTGCCCCACCGCGACCGGCACCTGATCTTCTTCGAGCTCTGGCTGGAGCAGTGGCTCGCCGACATCGACGGCCAGGACCGCCGGGAAGTACTGGAGCGTTTCGCTTCCTGGGACATCCTGCGGACCCTGCGGGCCGCGGCCGACCGCACGGGGGTGGGCGCCAGCAGGGACCGCAACGCCCGCAACGCGCTCCGCCAAGCGAAGGCGTTCCTGGAGTGGCTCGACGAACGCGGCACAGACCTCGCCTCCTGCACGCAGGCCGATCTGGACGCCTGGCACGCCGAGGCGTTCCTTGCTCGCCGCCCCGCCCAGAAGTTCCTGCGCTGGGCGATGGCCTCACGCCTGGTGCCGCGGCTGATGATCCCGCATCGCAGCACGGCGAACCCGGCACCTATCAGTCAGAACAGGCGCGTGACCCTGCTGCGCAGGGCCGTCGAGGACGAAGACCTGGACCTGCTGATCCGGGTGGTCGTGGTGCTGACGCTGTTGTTCGCCCAGCCGCTCAGTCGACTCTCCCGGCTCACTCTCGATGATCTGACCGATGAAGACGGCAGGCTCAGCATCCGTTTGGGCGACCCGCCGGCCCCGGTCCCAGAACCGTTCGCCAACCTGCTGCGGGCCTTCACCGCCCAGCGGCCGAACCTGACCACCGCGACCAACCCCGGGGCACGCTGGCTCTTTCCCGGACGCCGGGCCGGACAGCCCATGGACACCAGCACGCTCGCCCACCGGATGCGCAGGGCGAAGCTGCCCGCGATCAACGGCCGCACCGCCGCCCTTCGCCAACTCACTCTCCAGGCCCCAGCTCCGGTCGTTGCCCAGATGCTCGGCTACCACCACGTTCACATCACCGCGCTGGCCGCCGAGGCGGGAAGTCCGTGGTCTCACTACGCCCCCGACGACCACACAGAGTGACTACAAGGAATGGGAAGAGGCGAATACCGACTACTCGATTACCGGCCTCCGCCAGATTCGCCCCC
>CALGOD010000426.1 GCA_937957845.1 uncultured Nocardiopsis sp. | reverse complement strand
GAAAGGCGGTCTCCCTGTGACCGACGCGCGCACCCCCGCACCCCCGACCCCCGCGGACTCCTGGGACGACCTGCTCTCGGTCGCCCTGGTCGGCACCTCCCGACGCGGAGTCCCCCACACCCCCGACCTGCCGGACGTCCCCGGGGCCGGGAGCGACGAGGACGCCGTCACCCTGTTGGACCGCGCCGCCCTGGCCGCCGTGCGCCGCGCGGCCGGGTACGTTCCCCGGACCGGTGTCGCGCCCGTCCCCGCTGCCCCCGAGGACCACCGTCCCGAGGTCGGGGAGGCCGCCACCGACCGCCTGAACCGCATCCTGGAACACAAGCCGGAACTCCTCCCCGAGTGGTTGGAACTGGTGATCTCCGGCGGACGGCGGGCCGCGCACGCCAGCGTCCCCGTCCTGCTCGACCGGGGCGTACGCGACGGTCGCCTGCGTCCGGCCCTCGCGGCCGTCGTCGGTACGCGAGGACGATGGTCGGCCGGCCTCGACCCCGCGTGGTCCTACGTCTGGAACGAACCCGCCCCCGAGGACCGCTTCAGTGAGCGCGACTGGGAACACGGCGACTCGGGCGAACGGCGTCGCGCCCTTCTCGCCCTACGCGCCACCGACCCCGACCGCGCGCGTGAACTCCTCATGGCGGTCTGGCCGGGTCTGGCCAGGGCCGAGCTGCGTCGTCGCCTCCTGGAGACGTTCGCCACCGGTCTGGGACCCGCGGACGAGGACTTCCTCGACAAGGCGCTCGACGATCGCAGCGCCGGCGTGCGCGGACTCGCGCTGTCCCTGCTCAACCGGCTGCCCGACGGCGCCCACGCCCAACGGCTGCGCGACCACGTCCGCGAGCACGCCGGCCTGGGCGAGGACGGCGCGCTGCGCGTGGACCCGGTGGGCACGCGCGGCGCCGCCCTCCACCGCGACCTCGCCCTGGCCGCCCTCTCCGAAGGGGCCGAGAGCGACTCCGAGCGGTTCGAGCGGGTCTGGGCACTGGTCACCCACGCGCCCCTGGACGTGTGGACCGCCCTGCTCGACACCGACCCCGCCGGGGTCGCCGCCGCCGCGGCGAAGAAGACGGCGAAACCCTCCGGGCTCTTCGAAGCCCTCGTCAACGCCGTCGTGGTCCAGGAGGACACCGCATGGGCCAAGGCCATGCTGGAAGTCCTCGGTCCGGACCTCTCCCGGATCCGGCCCGTGCGCGCGCGCGAACCGTTCCGCCTGGACCGGATGCTGGACCTGCTGCCTCCGGAGGAGCGCTGCGCGCGCGTGCTCGAGGCCCTGACCAGGACGGACTCGATCCATCGCTACGGCGAGCTACTCCAGGCCACCCGGGGCCCCTGGTCGGCGGAGCTGTCCGCGGAGGTCCTGCGGCGCCTGCGCGCCCCACGGCGCGGGAACGACCACGCGGGCTATCAGCTGGTCTGTGAGGTCGCCGCCCTGCGCATGCCCCCCGCACACGTCGCCGACCTGGACCCTCAGCCTCCCTTCGACGACTTCGCGGCCGACGCCTACCTCCACCTCCGGGACACCCTCCGCTTCCGTCACGACATGCACAAGGAGCTTTAGTTGACCCCCTCCGCACCCTCCCTCCGCACCGACGCGGCCCAGGCCCTGCGCCCGCACGCGGAACAGACCTACGCCACCGAGATCGAGGCGCTGGCCAAGGTCGACGACCGTCAGCGTCCCCCCGGCTGGCGGCTCTCCCCCTGGGCGGTCACCCAGTACCTGCTGGGCACCACCCTGGACGACGGCACCGAGATCACCCCCACGTACATCGGCGCGCGCCGCATCGTGGGGGCCGCCGCGGCCCCCCTGCCCACCGACCGGGCACTGCTGCTCATCGGTGTCCCCGGCACGGCCAAGACCTGGCTGTCCGAGCACCTGGCCGCCGCGATCTCCGGTGACTCCACCCTGCTCGTCCAGGGCACGGCGGGAACCTCGGAGGAGGCCGTCCGCTACGGCTGGAACTACGCCAGGCTGCTCGCCGAAGGACCCTCCGAGGCCGCCCTCGTGCCCAGCCCGGTGATGACCGCCATGGCGCGGGGGAGCATCGGCCGTATCGAGGAGCTCACGCGCATGCCCTCCGACGTGCAGGACGGACTCATCACCGTGCTCTCGGAGAAGGCCCTGCCCGTGGCGGAGCTGGGCATCGAGGTGCAGGCCCAGCGCGGGTTCAACATCATCGCCACCGCCAACGACCGGGACCGGGGCGTCAACGACCTCTCCAGCGCCCTGCGTCGCCGGTTCAACACCGTGGTGCTGCCGGTGCCCGACAGCGCCGAGGACGAGGTGCGCATCGTCACCCAGCGCGTGGAGCAGCTCGGCCGCTCCCTGGAACTGCCGGAGGTGCCCACCAGCCTCACCGAGATCCAGCGGGTGGTCACGGTCTTCCGAGAACTGCGCTCGGGGGTGACCGAGGACGACGGCACCAAGGTCAAGTCGCCCAGCGGAACGCTGAGCACCGCCGAGGCGATCTCGGTGATCACCAGCGGGATCGCGCTGGCCGCGCACTTCGGCGACGGGCGGCTGCGGCCCGCCGACGTGGCGGCCGGCATCCAGGGCGCCGTCGTCCAGGACCGGGTCTCCGACGGTGTGGTGTGGCGCGAGTACCTGGAGACCGTCGTCCGCGGTCGCGAGGGCTGGGGCGACTTCTACCGCGCCTGCCGCGAGGTGGGCGCCTGATGGCCCGACCCCGACTGGACACGAGCGGACTGCACGTCCTCGGCGTACGACACCACGGCCCCGGATCGGCCCGAGCCGTCCGGGCGGCCTTGGAGGAGATCAAGCCCGACGCCGTGCTGATCGAGGGACCACCGGAGGCGGACGCGCTCACCGGCCTGGTGGGCGAACTGGAACCGCCGGTGGCGCTGCTCGTCTACGCCGACACCCCCAAGGGCGGCAAGGAGTCCGCGACGGAGGGGGACGCGAGGGACAGGTGGGCGTTCTGGCCCTTCGCCACCTTCTCCCCCGAATGGGAGGCGCTGCGCTACGCGGTGACCACCGGTGTCCCGGTGCGCTTTTGCGACCTGCCCGCCGCGCACACCATCGCCGAGCGGACGGCCGAGGAACGGCACGTCGAGAACGAGGACGCGGTGAAGGAGGGTGCGGACGACGGCGAGGTCGGCGAGCCCGAACGTGTCCGGCTGGACCCCCTCGGAGTCCTGGCCGAGGCCGCCGGTTACGACGACGCCGAACGCTGGTGGGACGACGTCATCGAGCAACGCGGCGACGGCGAACCCTCCCCGTTCCCCGCGATCGCCGACGCCATGGCCGCCGTCCGTGCCGAGTCCGGTCCCGTGCGAGGCAGGGAGGCGCGTCGGGAGGCGTACATGCGCCAGACGCTGCGCGCCGTGCTCAAGGAGGGGCACGAAAGGGTCGCCGTGGTCTGCGGCGCCTGGCACGCCCCCGCCCTGCGCGACGTGTCCGACCACCCGATCAAGGACGACACCGCGCTGCTCAAGGGTCTGCCCAAGGTGAAGGTCACCGCCACCTGGGTGCCCTGGACCCACGGACGTCTGGCCACGGCGAGCGGCTACGGCGCGGGTGTGGCCGCACCCGGCTGGTACCACCACCTGTTCACCGCCCCCGACCTGCCGGTGCACCGCTGGCTGACCGACGCCGCCAGGATGCTGCGCGAGGAGGGACAGTCCGTGTCCTCCTCCCACGTCATCGAGGGAGTACGGCTGGCCGAGAGCCTCGCCGTGCTGCGCGGACGCCCGCTCGCCGGACTGGAGGAGGTCTCCGAGGCGCTCACCGCCGTCCTCTGTGAGGGCGAACCCGTCCGGGCGGCCCTCGTCCACTCCCGGATGGCGATCGGTGAACGGCTGGGTTCGGTACCCCCGTCCACCCCCATGGTCCCCCTCCAGCGTGACCTCATCGCGGCCCAGAAGCGGTTGCGGCTCAAACCCGAGGCCGTCACCCGCGACCTCGACCTGGACCTGCGCAAGGACGCCCAGCGCGAACGCGGGGTACTGCTGCACCGGCTGCGGATGCTCGGCGTGGAGTGGGGCGTTCCCCGCAGGTCGGACACGGGCAACAAGGGCACCTTCCGGGAGTCCTGGCGGCTGCGCTGGGACCCGGACATGGACGTGGCGTTGATCGAGGCCTCCCGGTGGGGCACCACCGTGGCCTCGGCCGCCACGGCCAGGGCGGTCGACCTCGCCGCAGCCGCGGACCTGCCGGAGCTGACCTCGCTCACCGAGCGGTGCCTGTTCGCCGAACTGGATCGGGCACTGCCCCAGGTGCTGTCCGTGCTCACCGACCGCGCGGCCACCGACGGCGACATCACCCACCTGATGGCGGCGCTGCCCCCACTGGCCCGCTCCACCCGGTACGGGGACGTGCGCGGCACCGACGGCGCGCACCTGCGCACCGTCGCCGAGCAGATCCTGCGGCGCGTGTGCGCCGGACTGGCCCCGGCGGTGCACGGGCTGGACGACGACGCGGCGGCGGCGTTCGTCAAGCGGATCGACGCCACGCACACCGCCGCCGCGCTGCTGGGAGGTGAGGCCGTGCGGGACTGGAACACGGCACTGGTCTCCCTGGCCGGACGCGACACCCTTCCGGGGCGGATCGCCGGACGGATCAACCGGATACTGTCGGACGCCGGCCTGTTGGAGGCGGACGAACTGCGCCGTCGCCTCGGCCTGGCGATGTCACCGGGAGTCGACGCCGCGGGGGCCTCCGCCTGGCTTGAGGGCTTCCTCCAGGGCAGTGGTCTGATCCTGGTGCACGACCAGCGCCTGCTCGGTCTGATCGACACCTGGTTGCTCGGCCTGCCCGAGGAGCGTTTCACCGCCGTACTGCCGCTCCTGCGGCGCACCTTCGGGGCCTTCGACGGTCCCGAACGTCGGGAGATCGGCGCCGCGGCACTACGGCTGGGATCGGCCCCGGCCGTCGACCACACGACCCCCGTCCGCGTCGACGTGGACACCGAACGCGCGGCACCGGCCCTGGCCACCGCGCTGGCCATCCTCACCGAAGGAAGGAACCGCGGATGAGCACCGTGGACGAGCGGGAACGCCGCTGGCGCTTGGTCCTGGGCCGGGAGGCACGGTGCTCCTCGGGGCTCAGTGCCGCCGACCAGGGGATGGACGGCGCGCTGGAGGCGCTGTACGACCGGGAGGCCCGCGAGTCCGGCCCCGGAGGCCGACGCGGCGCCGGCCTGGGCGGCTCGGCGCCCCGGGTGGCGCGCTGGCTGGGCGACATTCGGGAGTACTTCCCGTCCTCCGTGGTGCGGGTGATGCAGAAGGACGCCATGGACCGGTTGGGCCTGCATCGGCTCCTGCTGGAACCGGAGATGATGGAGGCCGTCGAACCGGACGTGCACCTGGTGGGAACACTGCTGTCCCTCAACCGGGTGATGCCCGACCAGGCCCGCGAGTCCGCCCGCGCGGTGGTACGCCGGGTGGTGGAGGAGCTGGAGCGTCGAGTGGCGCAGCGGACCAGGTCGCTGGTGCAGGGGGCGATCGACAGATCGGTGCGCACCCACCGACCACGCCGGGTGGCCGACATCGACTGGAACGCGACCATCCGCCGGAACCTGGCCCACTACCTGCCCGAGCAGGGCACGATCGTGCCGCAGACCCTGGTGGGCTACGGACGGCGCAGTCGCGGGGTGCACAAGGACGTGGTGCTGGCCATCGACCAGAGCGGTTCGATGGCCCCCTCGGTGGTCTACGCGAGCGTGTTCGGCGCGGTCCTGGCCTCCATGAAGACCCTGCGCACGTCCCTGGTCGTGTTCGACACCGCCGTGGTGGACCTGACCGAGCAGCTGACCGACCCGGTGGAGGTGCTGTTCGGCACCCAGTTGGGCGGGGGCACGCACATCAACAAGGCCGTCGCCTACTGCCAGGGGTTGATCACCAGACCGAACGACTCGATCTTCGTGCTGGTCAGCGACCTGTGCGAGGGCGGTGTCCGAGCGGAGATGTTGAGGAGGGTGGCGGCGATGCGGGCCGCCGGGGTCCAGGTCGTGGTGCTGCTGGCGCTGTCGGACGAGGGCGCGCCGTTCTACGATCGGCAGAACGCGGCGGCGCTCGCGGAGATGGGCGTGCCGGCGTTCGCGTGCACTCCGGACGTCTTCCCCGAGCTGATGGCGGCGGCCATCCAGGGGGAGCCCCTCACGTCCTGGGTCGATGAGCACCAGGACGCCTGATCGGGGCGGGCGGGGCCGTGGCGGTCCCCGTCCGCCCTCT
>CALGOD010000425.1 GCA_937957845.1 uncultured Nocardiopsis sp. | reverse complement strand
GGCGCGGCTGTGTCCCTCCTTCGGCGAGGGCCCCACGGACACCGCCACGGCGACCAAGCTGTTGAGAATGCGCTCCTTCTCCTGATCGACCGATCGACCCGGGCGGGAGGCGAGGCGGGGGAGCGGGTGAGCGTTCGTGGACCAGAGCCCCCAGGGACACGCTCCGGTACTTTGTACCCTGATCACGTGAGTGTGCGTACAGCGGCTCCGCCGCGGACCCTGCGAACCGGGACGTCCCACGAGGCGGCGGTGTCCTCGCCCATCGGTCCCGCGAAAGGTCCGACCACATGACGACTTCCCCCAGGCGTGCCCCCTCCCACCGCGCCACGCCCCCGGTGCTCGGAGTCCCCGTGGTCCCGGCCCGGTGCGCACGGCTTCCGAGCACCATCCGACGGCGCGACGATCTCCAGAACAGGTCCCGTGTATGAATCCGACCCCGCTCTGGCTTTCCGCGCTCGCGGAGAAGGCCATGACGATGACCGTGCCACCGCCGATGAGGCCGCCCACGAAGGGAGGACGCGAGTCCGCCGTCCTCATCCTCTTCGGTGAGGGACCGAGCGGTACCGACCTCCTTCTGATCCAACGCAACCACGGTCTGCGCAGACACGCGGGACA
The DNA here is from genome assembly GCA_937957845.1 of uncultured Nocardiopsis sp. GTDB lineage: Bacteria > Actinomycetota > Actinomycetes > Streptosporangiales > Streptosporangiaceae > Nocardiopsis. The sequence continues at coordinate 2,262 of CALGOD010000425.1, read as the reverse complement.
ACCCGCCTTCCCCGGCGGTCGGATCGAGCCCTCCGACGCCTCACCGGAGGACGCCGCGCTGCGTGAGGCCGCCGAGGAGACCGGGCTCGTCCCCACCGGGGTCGACGTCGTCGGCCGACTGCCCGAGCTCTACCTGAGCTACAGCGACTTCCGAGTGGCGCCCATCCTGGGGTGGTGGCGCGAACCCAGCGAGGTGCGCCCCACCGATCTGGAGGAGGTCGCGGCGGTCTCCCGTGTCCCGGTGAGCGACCTGACCGAGCCGGCCAACCGGGTCGTGGTGCGCTACGGCGAAGGTCCCCGCTGGGGGCCCGGCTTCCGGGTGGACGGCATGCTCGTGTGGGGTTTCACCGGTGCGATCATCGACAGCCTGCTCAAACTGGGCGGCTGGGAACTTCCCTGGCGGGACGAGGGTCTCACCGATGTGTTCGAAGCCACCCCACAGGGCCTGCGTCCGGTCGGGTAACGCTCATTCTTGGAGGGCAATGTGCTCGACGTGATCCTGGTCGTCCTGTTACTGCTGTTCGCGGTGACCGGTTACCGACAGGGCTTCATCGTCGGTGTTTTCAGCTTCGTGGGCTTCATCGGCGGTGGCGTCCTCGCCGCCCTGACCGTCCCCGAGCACATCCAGGGGTGGGTGGACGATCCCGGCAGACAGGCGCTGCTGGCCATCGCGGTGGTGTTCCTCTCCGCCGCGCTGGGACAGTTCCTGTGCTCCTACCTGGGCACCCTCGTGCGCAACCGGGTCACATGGGACTCGGCCCGGGTGGTGGACGCCATGGGCGGCGCGGTGATCAGCGGGCTGTCGGTGCTGCTGGTGGCCTGGTTCATAGGAAGCACGGTCGCCAACTCGGCGCTTCCCTTCGTCGCGGGCCAGGTGAGGGACTCACGCATCCTGCAGTCGGTGGACACGCTGATGCCCGAGTCCGCGCACAGCGGGTTCTCCGCCTTCCGCAGGGTCGTGGACCAGAGTGCCTTCCCCCAGGTCTTCAGCGGCCTGGGCACCGGTGAACTGGCCGAGGTGGAGCCGCCGGACCCCGACGTGCTCACCACACCGGAGCTGATCGAGGCCAGCCGCAGCGTGGTCAAGGTGCTGGGCACCGCCCCCTCGTGCCAGCGACGGGTGGAGGGGACCGGCTTCGTCTACGCCGACGGCCGGATCATGACCAACGCGCACGTGGTCGCCGGGGTCACCGACGACCTGCGCGTGGTCACCCGGGACGGATACCAACTGGACGCCACCCTGGTGCTGTTCGACGCCCAGCAGGACCTGGCCGTGCTCCACGTCCCCGACGTGGACCTGGAGCCGCTGGAGTTCACGCACGAGGCACAGCAGGGCGCGGACGCGGTGGTGGCGGGCTTCCCCCGTAACAGCGGCTTCACGGCCGTTCCAGCGCGTGTACGGGCCCGACAGACGGCGCAGGGGCCGGACTTCTACCACTCGCAACAGGTGAGCCGGGAGATCTACCAGGTGCGTGCGGTGGTGCGTCCGGGCAACTCCGGTGGCCCTCTGCTGGCGCCGGACGGCACCGTGTACGGGGTGGTGTTCGCCGCCGCCACGAACGAGCCGGAGACCGGTTACGTGCTCACCGTGGACGAGATCGAGCAGAACGCGAAGGCGGGCCTGGAGACCACAGAGGAGGTCTCCTCCCAAAGCTGTGACTGACCGGCCCCGCGTGGCCGACCCGGCCTCCTCGACCGGTGGCCGGTGTCCCCGGGGGACACCACGGGGCGCCTCCCGGAGGAGGCGCCCCGTGCGGGTCGGTCGCGGCCGGACCCTAGTTGGAGCCGGGGTCCGGAGCGGACTCCGCCACCAGCGGCCAACTCATCCGCACCACGGTGCCCCGGTCACTGGGATCGATCTTCACCTCGTCGGCCAGTCCTGTGATGACCGCCAGGCCCAGGCCGGGAGAGAAACCGGAGATCCCGCCGGGAGGGGTGTCCTCACCGTCCAGGAAGAGTCCGTCGAGCATGGAGGCACTGCTCGCCTCGTCCGTGTCCTCGGCCGGAGCACGGTCGGAGACGACGACCTCGAAGCGCTGCGTGGCACTCCCGTTGGCGTGCAGGATGCGACTCGCGGCGTCGGTGCGGGACTCCGTCACCGGATCGGGCCCGCTGCCGTCGATCAACTGAAGGAGGATCGGCTGCTCCGGGCAGTGCAGTTTGTGCGCCGACACGGCTCGGGAACACGCCTCACCGACCGCCAGTCGGATCTCGTCGATGGCGGAGGCGGCGATACCCGCCCGACGCGCGACGGTCGCGGCC
>CALGOD010000424.1 GCA_937957845.1 uncultured Nocardiopsis sp. | reverse complement strand
CACGAAGCCTACAGGAAACCTCGGCGCCACCTTTCCGGAAGTCGAGCGACAGCACCCGGAGAACCACGGGGCCCGCCGTCGCGTCCTTCGACCACCTCACGCACGCCCTCCCCCTCCGGCGCGCCCGGAGAAGGGCCCCGAAGTTTTTCTGACAATGTGTCAGATCCATCTTGACAGTCGCGGTGACCTAAATGACATGATGTCATAAACCATGCGGCGCGGAAGGTGGAAAGCACCCGAATGAGCGCAGAAGCCGAGGCTCCCCCAGAGACCGTCCCGCCCCTGTCCGAGCCGTTCTCCGAACGGCTCAAGGCCGCCACCTGGAACGATCACCAGGCCGCCGAGGACCACGGATTCACCCGCTCCCTCCTGAACGGCACCCTCCCCCTGGCCGGGTACACCGGAATGGTCGCCCAGCACTACTTCGCCTACACCGCCCTGGAGGGGACCGGCAGACTTCTGGCGGACGACCCCGTGGCGGGGAGGTTCCACTACCCGGAACTGGAACGGACCCCCGCGTTGCTCCGCGACCTGGAGCACCTCCTCGGTGCCGACTGGCGGAAGAAGATCTCGCCCACCCCCGCCACCCGCACGTACGTCGCCCGCATCGAGCAGATGGCCGATCACCCCGAGGGGTTCGTCGCCCACCACTACACGCGTTACATGGGGGACGTCTCCGGTGGCCAGTTCATTCGCCGTGTGGCCGCCAGAACCTACGGGCTGACGGACGAGGCCGGGGTCGCCTTCTACGTCTTCGACGGACTGGGCAGCCTGCCGCGGTTCCGCAACGGCTACAGGGACAGGCTCGACTCCCTTCGACTGGACCCGACCGCCGCCGCCCGTCTGGTGGCGGAGACCCGTCTGGCCTACCAGCTCAACACCGAGGTGCTCGCCGATCTGGGCCGGTCGTACGTGTCCGAGACCTGACCCGTGGAGGGCGGTGTCCCCGGCCGGGGACACCGACGCCCCGACTCCTCCGGGCACGTCCCTCGGACGATGCCGGAGCGTTCCCCCCTCATGCCAACATAGGAGAATGCCCAAGATCACGGCGCCGACCATCGCCGCCCACCGTGCCCGTACACGGGAGCGCATCATGGCGGCCGTCGGCGAACTGACCCGGACGCAGGGGATCGACCGCATCTCCATGACCGACGTGGCCGGCTCCGCGGGGATCACACGCACCGCGCTCTACAACTACTTCCCCGACAAGCCCGCCCTGCTCCTGGCCTTCACCGAGAAGGTCAGCAACGAGTTCGTCGAGCGCCACCGGCGTGAACTGCCCTCGGGGGTGTCCGCCGCGCGGAGACTCTCGGCGTTCCTGCGCCTTCAACTGGAGGGGATCGTGGCGCACCCGCACCCTCCCGCCGCCGAACTCGGGGCCAGTCTCGGCCCGGAGGCCTACAAGGCGCTCGCCGCCCATGTGGCGCCCATGCAGCGGTTGCTGACCGAGATCCTGGAGGAGGGCACTCTCGCGGGCGAGTTCGATCCCCTGCCGGCCGAGCCCACCGCTCGGCTCACTCTGTCCATGGTCGGTTCCCAGCGCCTTCCCCTGGTCAGTGGCGAGATCGATCTGGAGGAGACCCACGCGCTGGTCACCCGATTCGTGCTCCGTGCGCTGGGAGTGACCACTGAGACCGTGGACCTCCTCCTGCCCGAACGCGGCGGCCCCGTGACTCCGAGCGGGAGACCGTGAGCATGGGGTGAGGGGACCGGCCCCTCGTCCACGACACGACAGGGCGATATCAGGTCGCGGCGGTACGGCCGCATCGGCGAGAATGGGTGACCCCGCTCACCCTTACCGGAAGCCCACCCCTGCGACCGAGTGTGAGGCCCTCTCCATCGTGTCCCTCATGTTGATCCTCCTCGGCGCCGCGCTGGTGTCGATCGCCTTCTTCGACAAGGTGCCCGGCCACGTGCCCGAGCGCCCTCCGGCCCCCGGTACCGACCGCCCCGGGTCCGTGTCCACCGCGCAGCCTCCCGGTGTCCTTCCGCGCGTGCGGCTGGTCCCGGCCCGCCTCACCGAACGGGGAAAGGCACTGCTCACCACTCTCGGTGGCAGTGCCCTGATCGTGGCCTTCTTCCTCGCGCTGTCCGAGTTCTGAACACACCGTCGAGAAACGTTCCACCACCGGCAGGATTCCCCCGCGCCCACGGTTCTCCGGATGCCGCGAACGGGCGTCCGTCCACACCGGTCAGCTCCCGCCGCGACCGCCCGCCAGGCGCACCAGCAACCCGCCCGCGGCCGTGGCCGCGATCCCGCCCGTCACGGCGGCGGCGACGGCCAGCCGTTCGCGGAGACGGACACCACGACGCGCGGCCCTCTCGGCGATCGCGCGGTCCGTGTCGCCGAAGGCCCCGCCGCACAGCGACGGGTCCAGCTCGTTCGGTCTCCAGCTCATCCGCCAGGTGCTCGGAGCGGGGAACCCTCCGGGCACCGGCTCCGTGCGCGGCTTCCCCAGTGCTGCGCTGGCCGGGTGGATGTTTTGCTGACGAATATCACTGGAAAAAC
>CALGOD010000423.1 GCA_937957845.1 uncultured Nocardiopsis sp. | reverse complement strand
TCCTCACCGAGGAGGGATAGGTGCGGCGGGTGGCCGTCGGCGAGCGCGGTGGAGACGGGTCGGGGCCATGGGGACCGGGATCCCACGACCGAGGGCGAGGAATTCCCACGCTCGTCCCGGCGATCGGGGCGCGCCTTGCGGTGGATACCACCCCGCGCCCTCATGGCGACCCTCGTCCCCGGCTGACATGATGCCTGGAACGGACCCGAGAGGAGCTGTGGACCCATGCGCGCCATCGTGATCGAGGAACAGGGCGGACCCGAGGTACTGCGACTGTCGGAGAGGCCCGATCCCGTACCCGGTCCCGGCGAGGTCCTCATCGACGTGCAGGCCCGCGGGGTCAACTTCATCGACATCTACCAGCGCAGCGGCCTGTACGACGTTCCGCTGCCCTTCGTTCCCGGTATGGAGGCCGCCGGTGTGGTCGCCGCGGTCGGGGAGGGGGTCACCGACCTCTCCGTCGGCGATCGCGTCGGTTGGGCCATGGCACCCGGCGCCTACGCCGACCGGGCCGTGGTCAAGGCCTCCCAGGTCGTCCCCGTCCCCGAACAGGTGTCCGCCGAACAGGCCGCAGCCTTGCTCCTGCAGGGCATGACCGCCCACTACCTCGTCCACTCGGTGTACCCGGTGGCCGAGGGGGACACCGTGCTGGTGCACGCGGCGGCCGGAGGCACCGGGCTGCTCATCACCCAACTGGCCAAGGAACGCGGCGCGCGGGTGATCGGCACCGTGTCCACCGAGGCCAAGGAACGCATCGCCCGTGAGGCGGGTGTGGACGAGGTCGTCCGCTACACCGAGACCCCCGTGGCCGAGGCCGTGCGCGAGCTGACCGACGGTCGGGGCGTGGCCGCGGTCTACGACGGCGTGGGGCGGGACACCTTCGACGCCAGTCTGGACTCGCTGCGTCCGCGCGGCGTGCTGGCCCTGTTCGGACAGTCCTCCGGAGCGGTGGCACCGGTGGACCCCCAACGGCTCAACTCGGCCGGCTCGGTGTACCTGACCCGGCCCTCCCTGGCCCACTTCACGGCCGACCGTGAGGAACTGCTCGGCCGCGCCCGAGAGCTGTTCGCATTGGTGGGGGCGGGCCGGTTGGACGTGCGTGTGGGAGGTCGCTACCCGCTGGAGGAGGCGGGCCGGGCCCAGAACGAACTGGCCTCGCGCAGGACCACCGGCAAGCTGCTGCTGGTCTGAGTCGAGAACGCTCCGGAGGCGCGCCGGGAGACGGGTGAGGGGGAGGGCGTCGCCCTCCCCCTCGGTCTCCGTCCCGGTGGGCCGGTTCGACTCAGCTCTCTCCGCGCGGTTCCGGCATGGTCCCGCCGACGCCGGCTCCCGCCCTTCGCACATCGTCGCGCGCGTCGGCGACCGCCTGCTCCGCGGCGTGGGCGGCGTCCTCCGCGGCCCGCACCGAGGAGGACTGGGCGGGATCGGGGCCGGTGATCTGCGCCGGACCGGACGGCCCACCGTCCGTCTCCTTCTCCGTCGAGGGCCCCGACCGCGCGGCCTCGCCCGAGAAGGCGTGCGTGACGTTCTTGACCGCTTCGGTGAGTTCACCGGGGATGACCCAGAACGTGTTGCCCTCGCCGGCGGCCAGGCTCGGCAGGGTCTCCAGGTACTTGTAGGCGAGCACCTTGGCGTCGGCGTTGTTGGCGTGCACCGCCTGGAAGACGCGCTCGACCGCCTTGGCCTCACCGTCGGCCCGCAGGATGGCCGCCTGCTGGTCGCCCTGGGCCTCCAGGATGGCCTGCTGCCGGGCGCCCTCGGCCTTCAGGATGCGCGACTGCCGCTCACCCTCGGCGTGCAGGATGGCCGCGCGCTTGTCACGATCGGCCCGCATCTGCTTCTCCATCGCCTCCTTGATGGTGGGCGGCGGGTCGATG
>CALGOD010000422.1 GCA_937957845.1 uncultured Nocardiopsis sp. | reverse complement strand
CCCGGGCGCCCCGCCACCAGGTCGCGTACCGCCTGGGCGTTGAACTCCACGTCGCCGCCGCGCAGGTCCTCCGGTCGGGAACGGGCGATGCCCAGTTCGGCCGGGTCCAGCGACTCACGGTGCGCCCGACCGTCGCGCACCACCCACACCGTGGACGTGGTCGTCGTGGTCAGCTCGTCCAGTCCGTCGTCGCCCCGGAACACCAGGGCCGAGGAGCCGCGACGGGCGAACACTCCGGCGATCACCTCGCACATGCGTTCGTCGAACACGCCGATCGCCGAGGCGGTGGTCTGCGCCGGGTTGGTCAGCGGACCGAGGAAGTTGAAGACGGTCGGCACGGCCAGTTCGCGGCGCGGCTTGGCGGTGAAACGGAACGAGGGGTGGAAGACCGGGGCGAAGCAGAAGGTGATGCCCGCCTCCTCGGCCACCCGCGTGGTCAGTTCCGGAGGCAGGTCCAGGACCACGCCCAACCGCTCCAGGACGTCGGCCGTCCCGCAGGAGGAGGACGCGGCACGGTTGCCGTGCTTGACCACGCGCGCGCCCGCCGCGGAGGCCACGATCGCGGCCATCGTGGACACGTTCACCGTGTGGGCCCGATCGCCGCCGGTACCGACGATGTCCAGTGTCGGGCCCGAGACGTTGATCCGGACGGCGTTGTCGAGCATGCCCTGGGCCAGACCGGTCACCTCCGACACGCTCTCGCCCTTGGCGCGCAGCGCGATGGCGAACCCGGCGACCTGGGCGTCGCTCGCCGAGCCGGACATGATCTCGTTCATGGCCCACTCGGTGTCGGAGGCGCCGAGGTCACGGCCGTCGAGCAGGGCGGTGAGGAGGTTGGACCACGTCCGCTCGGTCACGGCGGACTCCTCGCGGGACTCCGGGTCGTCGGGACGGGAGTTGGCAGGGACGTTCATGTTGTAGCTCCACGGTCAGGAAACGGACGCGGGAGCCGGAGGCGCCGGCGTTTCGGGTGGCCGGCGCCCCTCAGGCACCCGGGAAGAGAGGCAGGGCGTGGCCGCACCATCGTCCGATACTGGCGCCGTGGTGCAGTGCGGCGCCGACCATGCGGCGACGGTGCAGTTCTCGTTCGCCGTCGCCGTTCTCTCCCGGGAGGCGGCCCATCGGCCTCATCCGCTCAGGGCCGCGACCCGCAGGCGCATCAGTTCGGCCAGGGCCTCGGCGAGCGCGACGGGATCGATCGGGTGGCTGACGACCTGCTCGGCCTGTGACCAGGTGGCCAGCCAGCCGTCGTCGCGCCTGCCCACCAGCAGGAGCACCGGAGGGCAGCGGTAGATCTCGTCCTTGACCTGGCGGCACAGGCCCATGCCCCCCACAGGGGAGGCCTCACCGTCGAAGACGGCCACGTCGATGCGGGTGGCCGGATCGGTGTCCTCCAGCCTGCGCAGCACGACGGGCGCCGTCGCGCATTCGACGAACTCGACCTTGGGAACGTCGGCGGCAGGGCGGCGGCCGATCGCCAGGCGCACCTGCTCGCGGGTGTCGGCGTTGCTGCTGTAGACCAGCACGCGCATCTTGGCACCCGTGTCCGTACCGCTGACCACCATCGCGCAACCGTCCCATCACGTGTGTCCCGGGCCGCTGTCGTCGACAGGTGCGGCCGAGGCATTCGTTGGCTGTATACCTCTGACTGTATTGCCTGAAGGCTCCGCTGCCCAGACGGGGCGGTGGTCCCGCCCCCGGCATGAGATCTCCAACACAGCAGGATGCCGGCATGTTCGGGCCGCACGTCAGCCCGCCCCAGGGTCACGTTATCAAACAGTGATGTTTTTGATGTCGGGATGTTGGACGGCGCGGGTTGGGGGGCCTTCACGGGGGTATCGGAAGGCCCGAGGGGGCCGGGTTCACGGGTTTCGGCCCACCCTGGTGCGCCGATGGTCACCGAGGGGAGTCGGGCCGCTACAATAACGCGTCAGGCGCGGAAAAAAGGCGGTTCTGGGCCCCCGGAAGGCCCCGGTCCGGTGTCGATCCCCCCCGTTACGGGGGGTCGGGTACGGGTGCTCGGGAGATGCCGTAATAATGCTGGCGTGGCGACAGCAACCGCGAACCCAAAATCATCACCGACACCAGCGCATGGTGCGGCAAAGCGTCCTGACCTGGTGAGCGTTGGCACCATCGTGTGGTTGGCCAACGAGCTCATGTTCTTCGCCGCGCTGTTTGCGATGTACTTCACCATCCGATCGGTGACCAACGGCAACCCCGAACTGGGGGAGTGGCCCGACACCCACCTGAACGTTCCGTGGGCGTTGGGCATCACCGTGGTCCTGGTGGCCTCCAGCTTCACCGCTCAGGCGGGCGTCTGGGCCGCAGAACGCGGCGACGTCAAGAAGCTGCGCATGTGGTTCTTCATCACGTTCTTCATGGGGCTGTTCTTCGTTCTGGGACAGTCCTATGAGTACTACGAGCTCATCGTCCACGAGGGGCTGACTCTGCAGTCGAGCGCCTACGGGTCGATGTTCTACCTGACCACGGGCTTCCACGGACTTCACGTCATCGGTGGGTTGATCGCGTTCCTCATCATGCTGGGACGCACGTACGCCGCGAAGCGCTTCACCCACCAGCAGGCGACCAGCGCGATCGTCGTGTCCTACTACTGGCACTTCGTCG
>CALGOD010000421.1 GCA_937957845.1 uncultured Nocardiopsis sp. | reverse complement strand
CCGCTTCACCGCCCGGGCGGGCAGGACCGTGGCGGCGGTGGACTTGTGGTGGGCGGGGCCCCGGCTCATCGGGGAGGCGGACGGGCTCGGGCCGCACAGCACCCCGCGCGCCCTGGCCCGGGACCGGGAGCGGCAGAACGCCTTGCAGATGCTGTATCCGGACGTGCGGATCGTCCGGTTCACCTGGGCGGACCTGAAGCGGCCGGGGTACATTCTGGCGCTGGTGGCGGGAGAAGGACGCGGGGGAGGGGCGGCAACGCTCCCCCCACCCGGGGCCACCGGGACCGGGTGAAGACGGCCCCGAGTGGGGGTGCGGGCAGGGCCGGGAAGCGGCGTCTCACCTCCTGTCGGGTAAGGCCTGGGTACCCCTACCCAGATCGCGGCGGACCGCCTCCACCAGGCGGATGGCGGCCAGACCTCGTAGCGCCGAACGTGCCAGCTCGTCGAATATCCGCACGTAGGGCGTCACCGCCACCTCCTCTGTCAGGCAGAGTTCGGCCCCGATCGTCTCCACCAACACCCGGTCATCGTCGAAGATCCAAAACCCATGCGAGGGCACCACGTCCATGCTCACGGCCAGGGGGATCACCCCGATCTCCACCCTTCCCCGAGCGATCTCCTAGCTGAGGCGGGAGAGCTGTTCGACCATGACCGTGTCCGGACCCAGCCGGATCCGTAGAGCGGGCTCCCAGAGCAGGAAACGGAAGGTCTTGTCGGGCAGATCGAGGATGCCCTGCCGCTCCATTCGGGCACGTACCGCCTCGTCCACGTCATCGATCGTGCGGTGTCGTCGCACGCCCCGACGGAACATGAATTTCGCGTAGTCCTGAGTCTGGAGGATCCCGGGAACGCACGCCGCTTCGAAGATCCGGAAACATCGGGTGCGTGCGTCCAGAGGTGAGTACGAGCGTTGACGTGGTCCATGTCCACCGGCGAGTTGCCGGCGCCAGCTCGCGTAGTGGGTCTCCAAGGAGCGGAGCTGGGCCAGCAGCCCTTCTGCCGCCTGTGGACGTCCGCACACCCGTGCCCACGAACGCAGATCCTCCACACTCGCGGTCTGCCTGCCGTGCTCCAATTTCGACACCTTGGAGGGGTGCCAGTCCAAGCGTGCCGCGAGTTCCCTGCCGGACAGCCCGGCCTCGCTCCGAAGTTCGCGCAAGCGGACACCGAGCGAGACCCGAGCTGTCTGGTAGTCGGTCATCGTGCCCTTGTCGCCATGTACTCCGTGAACGTCAGAGCATGATGCCACGCCGCGTCGCGTGCTTGGAGAGCGGTCAACACATACCCGGGGTCTTCGCTGAGGGTCGCCCCCAGGAACCGGTCCCCGTCGAACTCCAGGCGGGCCACCGTACGGCTGTCGAAGACCCAGAAGTCGTGGTCGGGGAGTTCGGCGACGATCGGGTGGTCGCGAGGCAGGTAGCGGATGTCCTCGCCCACGCCGAGGTTGTAGGGAGTCCCCCACAACTCCCAACGCAGATAGTCCGAGGGCGGATCGTCGATGAGCCGTACCCGCTCCATGCGCTTGCCGGTG
>CALGOD010000420.1 GCA_937957845.1 uncultured Nocardiopsis sp. | reverse complement strand
GGCGCGCACGGAGTCGGTGAACCCGCGTATGGCGTGCTTGGCGCCGCAGTACGCGGCCTGCAACGGGATGCCCCGGTAACCCAGCGCCGAGCCGACCTGCACGATCACTCCCCGGTCCCGGGGCAGCATGCGCTCCAGCGCGGCACGGGTGCCGTGGACGTAGCCGTGGTAGGTGACGTCGGTGACCCGGCGGTACTCCTCCGGTTCCACCTCCATGAAGGGCGCGATCACGGTGGCGAACGCGCAGTTCACCCAGACGTCCACCGGGCCCAGCTCCGACTCCACCCGTGCCAGCGCCCCGCGCACCGCGTCGGCGTCGCTCACGTCCACCGCCACCGACATCGCGGGCACACCCTCGGCGCGCGCCTCCTCCACGGCGGCGTCCAGCCCGGCCTGCCCTCGGGACAGCAGGGCCACGGCGTATCCCCGATGGGCGAACTCTCGCGCGGTCGCGCGACCCACGCCCGCGCTGGCCCCGCTGACCACCACCACACGGCCCTCTGCCTTCGCGGCCACCCGGCACCTCCATGGTCGAAAACGGCGTTCTTCCCGTCCTCCACTGCCCGCTACCCGAGAGCACCAACCGTCATGTACGCCTCACCCCGAGCCCGTGAACTGTCGTTTCGCCGATCCGGCTCTGGGCAGGCGCCAACAGGAAGACCCGTCCGGAACACGGTACGGAAAGGGAAGGGATGGGAAGCAGCGACACGGCGCGCATCGGTGACCACGGCTTTCTCTCGGACTGCCACACGGCCGCACTCGTCACACCCGACGGAACGGTCGATTGGATGTGCGTGCCCCGGTTCGACGGGGCGTCGTTCTTCGGAGGGATCCTGGACTCCGAGCGCGGCGGCTCGTGGACCATCGAGGTCCAGGGCGCGAGCCCGGTCGAACGCGCCTACGTCGGCGACACCCTCGTCCTGGAGACCCTGTGGAGGGGAACGGACGTGGAGGTGGCCGTCCGCGACCTGCTCGCCGTGCGCCCCTCCGGGGAGGACGGTGCGGGCCTGTACCGCGAGGGCCTCCTTCTGCGCGTCGTCGAGTGCCGCTCCGGCGGCACGTCCGTGCGCTCCCGGGTCGACGCCCGCCCCGACTACGGGCGGACTCCGCCGGTGTGGCGGCACGTGGACGGGGGTCTGCTGGAGGAGTCGGGTCCGCTGTTGTCGGGCGTTCCCGCGCCCCACCTCGACGAGGACGGGGTACCGGAGTACCGCGTGGAGCTCTCCGAGGGCGATACGGCCGTGTTCGCCCTGGACTACCTGCACGGTGAGCGCCGCATCGGCCAGGGGGAGGCCTCCAGGTCGCTCCGGCGGAGCCTTGACGCCTGGCGGTCCTGGTCGGACAGGACCGACTACCAGGGGGTGGGCGCCACACACGTGCGGCGCAGCGCGCTCACCATGCGGGGTCTGCTCTTCGAGGAGAGCGGCGCGCTGATCGCCGCCCCCACCACCTCGCTGCCCGAATGGCCCGGCGGACCCAGGAACTGGGACTACCGCTATGTGTGGCACCGCGACGCCGCGCTCGTCGTCCTGGCCTTCCTGCGGCTGGGACACGCCGAGGAGGCGGGACACTACCTGCGCTTCCTGCTGAGGATGTGCGGGAACCCGATCGGTGGGATCCCGCCGGTACAGGCGGTGGACGAGAGTCCTCCGCCGGAGGAGGAGACCCTCGACCATCTCACCGGACACCAGGGGTCGACACCGGTGCGGGTGGGCAACGAGGCCTACGGGCAGCACCAGTTGGACGTGTACGGGCACATCCTGGACGCGGCGCTGTCCTACGAGATCGCCACGGGCGCGCTCCAGGACGCCGACATCGACCAGTTGGCCTCGGTGGTGGACTCCGCGTGCAGGCTCTGGCGGGAACCGGACGCGGGAATCTGGGAGGTGCGTTCCGAACTCCGTCATTGGACCCA
>CALGOD010000419.1 GCA_937957845.1 uncultured Nocardiopsis sp. | reverse complement strand
AGGCGCGAGAAAGGAGGGGACGGCCGGAACGGCCGTGTCGCCCTGTGCCGTGGGCGCGCCGCTCCGCAGGTGCACGTAACTGCGCAGGACCTCACTGGCCTGGATCTGACTCTGGGAGATGGCCAGGCTGTGGTTGGTCACCGCGTGGATACCGGAGAGCACGGCCTCGTTCGGTCCTCCTCGCCCCGCCTCGTCGGCCAGGACGTGGCTGAGGCGGTCGGCCACCTGCAGCTGCCCCGAGAGGTATTCGCGATGCATCGCCAAGTGCTCGTAGGTGATGGCGCCGGCCTCACTGGCCACCGGAGCGGAGGCCGTGGCCGGCATGGGCGCCTGCACGGGTGCGGGGGCGTACGCCTGCACGGGTGTCTGCACAGGTGCGGGCGCGGGCTCGGATGCGGGGACGGGCGCCTGGTCACCGGCGGCGTCACCAGAGCCGTCGAACCGGACCTTGTAACCGTTCTCCAGGGCGTCCTGGTAGGCCTGGCGTCGCTCTTCGGACACGTGGTTCACTCCGTTCAAGGGGATCGACATTCCCTTCGCGTTCAGGGGTTCTGGTACGTCGGCGGTGAAGCGGTTCATCCTGGTCAAGGGCAGCCCGAGCACGGCGAGCCGGGCGGCCAGCCGCTTCAGGGAGCGGTCTCCGTCCGCCTTGGGGCCGGCGTCCGCGCTGAGCACGATGACGCCCTCGCGGTCGGCGAGCGTCTCTCGGGCCAGGCCCGCCAGGACCGACTTGGGCCCGAACTCCACGAACACCCGGAAGCCCTCCTCGTACATCCGCTCCACCTGGGGCGCGAAGTGCACTGGGGAGGCCACCTGCTCCACCAGGAGCCGACCGTTGGCGTCGGGCTCGGTGCCGTAGGCGGCTCCGGGAGAGTTCGCGTAGACGGGGATGCGGGGCTCACGGACCTCGGCCGTGCCGACCGCCTCGGAGAAGGACTCGACCGCATGGGCGACGTAGGGGGTGTGGAAGGCGGCGGCCACGGGCAGTTCCCTGGCCTTGACTCCGGCCTCGCCACAGGCCACGACGAAGGAGCGGACCGCTTCGGTGCCGCCGCCGACCACGACCTGACCGGGGGCGTTGACGTTGCACACCCTCACGTCCCCGTGCTGGTCCAGCAGCTTCTCCACATCGGACGGGGAGGCCTGGACGGCGGCCATGGTGCCGGGGTCGGCGGCACCCTCGGGGCGTTCGGCCATGGCCAGGCCCCGTCCCCGGGCCAGGCGGAAGAAGTCCTCGTCGGACAGGGAACCCGCTGCCCACAACGCGGTCAGTTCACCGAAACTGTGACCCAGCACTCCGTCGGGAGAGAACCCCAGGGCCGACAGGTAGCGGTAATGGCCCACCGAGAGCGCACCGATCGCGGGCTGTGCGTAGTCGGTGGCGCGCAGCGCGGCCTCGTTCCTCTCCCCCTCGGTCTTCTCGAAGGGCGCGGGCGGGAAGACCACTCGGCCCAGCGGTCTGGCTCCGTCGAAGTGGGCCGCCGCCTCATCGAAGGCGGACCGTACCGGAGCGACGGCCATCGCGGCCCCCGCGCCCATGCCCGTGTACTGGCTCCCTTGGCCGGCGAAAAGGGCGGCGATCCGGCCTCGGCTCGCTTCGGGCAGTGCCGCGCGTCGGTAGTAAACGCCCTGCGGCAGGGAGAACTCCTCCACGTCGGAGTCGGAACGCAACCTGCGGGCGGCCTCCGAGCGCAGGGCCCCGGCCTCCTCCTCACTCCTGGCCACGACCGCCAGTCGGGCGTCCCCGGACGGAATCGGCTCCTGCGGATCCGTACCCGGGGCCTCGGACTCCAACAGGGCGAGCAGCGCGTCCGGATCCGGAGCGTGCCACACCGACACTCGATGCGCGGCGGCCAACGCGGGCACACCCTCCCCCGTGCCGTGCTCCTCCAGGACGCAGTGGAAGTTGGTCCCGCCGAAACCGAAGGACGACAGTGCGGCCCGCCTGCGCTCCCGCTCCGGTTCGGACACCCACGGACGCGAGGTGGTGTTCACGTAGAACGGCGAGTTGGGGAAGTCCACCGCCTCGCGTGGGCGGTCCACGTTGATGGTCGGCGGCAGCACCCTCTGGTGCAGGGCCAGGGCGAGCTTGATCATGCCGGCCGCTCCCGCCGCGGCCTTGGTGTGACCGATCTGGGACTTCACACTTCCCACCGCGGCGAACTGGCGTTCCTCGGAGGCCTCCGCGTACACCTCGCGCAACGCCGTCAGTTCGGTGAGGTCGCCCACCGGGGTGCCCGTGCCGTGACACTCCATCAGGGTGACCTGTTCGGGCCCGAACCCCGCGTCCTCGTAGGCGCGCTTCAGAGCCTTCACCTGGCCCTCGCGCCGGGGAGCGTAGATGCTCTTGAAACGCCCGTCGCTGGAGGTGCCGATGCCCTTGAGCACGGCGTAGATCCGGTCACCGTCGCGCTCGGCGTCGTCGAGCCGCTTGAGGGCGAGCATTCCGGTGCCCTCACCGATGAGGGTGCCGTCGCTTCCCTCGTCGAAGGGTCGGATCATGTCGCTACGGGACAGCGCGGGCGTCTTGGAGAAGCACAGGTACATCAGGATGGTGTTCTCGGCGTCACAGCCGCCGGTCAGCATCATGTCCGCACGCCCCGACACCAGTTCGGAGACGGCCATGCGCACCGCCGCGAGCGAACTGGCGCACGCCGCGTCCACGGTGGCGTTCATCCCGCCCAGGTCGAAACGGTTGGCGATGCGCCCCGCGACGACGTTGCCGAGCATGCCGGGGAAGGAGTTCTCCTCCCAGGGGGCGAACGCCTTGACGAACTTCGCGGAGATCTCCTCCGCGTCGCGTTCGGACAGCCCGCAACTGCGCACCACCTCGCGCACCACCGGGGCCTGGAGACGGGTCGCCAGTGGTTGGGTCAGCGAATTGGCGCCCGTGATCCCCAGGACCACACCCGTCCGCGAGAGGTCGTGCCCCTCGGGCACGCCGGCGTCCCGCAGGGTCTGCTTGGCGACCACCAGACTGAGCAGTTGGAGGACGTCGGTGACCTCCAGGGTGTTGGGCGGAAGCCCGAACTCCAGGGGATGGAAGGGGACGGTCGGGATGAACCCGCCGCGTTTGGAGTAGGTCTTGTCCGGAGCCGTGGGATCGGGACTGTAGTGGTCCTCGATACGCCAGTGGCTCTCCGGAACATCCTCGATACAGTCTGCTCCGTCGACGATGTTGTCCCAGAATTCGCGGACGTCCCCCGAGCGCGGGTAGAGCGCGCCCAGTCCAACGATCGCGATGGGGGTGTCGCCGAGTCGGTGCCTCGGGACGCTGTTCTGTTCCATGGCAGGCTCCAATACCTTGGCGGCGCGGACCTCGACCGCTTGGCCGGCCGCCCGGGATGGCGGGAAGGGAGGGTGTAGCGCATGCTGCGGACGGGATCAGGGGCGAAGGGTGCGGCGGAGGGAGGCGATGATGTGCCCGACGGCGGCGCCGTCGCGGAGCATCGTGTAGTGGTCGCCTCCGGAGGCCTCCACACGAAGGTCGGAGGCCAGCGAGTCCCACCCCAGCGGTTCGGGGGTGGACAGCAGTCCTCGTTCGGGCCGGACCAGGGTCAGCGGGACCGTGGCCGGGCCCGGGTCGTGGACCGAGGTCAGCCGGGCGTTGCGTGACAGTCCGCCCAGGTAGGCGTCGAAGACCTTCCTCAACCCCGGTAACTCGGTCGAGGGGTGCAGGGCGCCCGCCTTGATGGCGGCGTACAGGACCGGTTCGAGTGCCTGGTCCACGCTCTCCGCCGACCGGAGGGCGGGCTGCTCGACCGTGACCCCACGCTTGGCGCCCAGATACATCGCGAACCACGGAATGACCAGATCCCGGTCGACCACGTCGCCCTCGGGGGCGTAGGCGTCGACCGCGGCGATGCTGTCCAGGAGGACCAGGCGGTCCGGCCTCTCCTCCTGCCTGAGCGAAGAGGTCAACGCGTGCCCGACGACACCACCGAACGACCAGCCGACCAGGGTCCAGGGACGTGAGAGCAGGCCCTTCCCGCGAAGCGCGCCGACGCACGAGGCCGCGAGTTCGTCGACCGAGGTCCGGGGCGGTTCCGCCGAGAGCGCCGCCTGGAAGTACGCGGGTACGCGCTCCAGGTTGAGGACCTGGGTGTCGGTTCCCACGGGAAGTGCCGACACCAGGGTCCGGTACTCGGTGACGGACACGGCGCCGGGGTGGACCAAGACCACTCTTCCGGTCGGCGGCTCCGCCCGCGAGAGAGTCTCCAGCAGGGGGCCTCCGCGCTCAGCCCGCCGCATGCTCGGCCTGCTTCTGAGCGATGTACTCGGACAGTTCCGTGATGGTCGGGTGGTACCAGAGCGCCGTGGTCTCCAGTTCGAACCCGAGCCAGTTCTCCAACTCGCCCGAGAGCACCAGCGCCTCGGTGGAGTCGAGGGCGAAGTCGTCGAAGAACTGGTGGACGTCCACCTCCTCCTCGGGGATCTCCAGTTTGAAGGCGATCTTCTCCACGAGCCATCGCCGAATGTCCTCCGGGGAGAGGTTCTTCGGGGTGGCCGCGCTTGTTTCGGGCATGCTGATGGCCTTTCTGTCGGGTGGTGTGAAGGTGAGGGACTCTCAGGTCCGGCGGACGCCTGACCGCACTCCGACCGTTCGGTCAGGAGGAGTGCGGGGCGGTTCCATGGATGTGCTCGAACATCGCCTCGGCCGCGGCGGCGCCGGAGTCGAACGCGGATTCGTGCATGCCGATGATGTCGACGCCCATTTTTCGGGAGTGGAGGTAGGAGCCGGCGAACCCGACCCTGGACCCGTCGGAGTTGAGCGCGCGGATCTCCGGCTGCATCCGGCGGACCTCGGTCGTGATGACGGGGTGCCTGTAGGAGAGGTCCGCGATGATGCTCTCCTCAGATCGGAAGAGCACACGTCTGAACTCCAGTCACAA
>CALGOD010000418.1 GCA_937957845.1 uncultured Nocardiopsis sp. | reverse complement strand
GCTGTACTTCTTGGCCACCGACACCACCAGGCGCAGGTTGGCCTCCAGCATGTGGGACTTGGCCTTGCGACCGTCCTCGGCCACCCACTCCAGTTCCTCCACCTCGGCCTCGGCCATGGGGACGGAGTCGTCGATCTCGCCGTGCAGGCCGAGTCGGTACTCGGCGTAGAGTCCGGCCTCGACCCGCTTGGCCAGGTCGACCTCCTGCTCGGCGGTGAGCAGTTGGCGGCGCCCGATGGCCTTGAGGTAGGTGTGGACCGAGTCGCCCATCGCGGGGGACTGGTCGTCGAGGTCGGCCTCACCGGTCTCCGGATCGGTGGTGACCTGGGTGGTCTCGGTCTTCTTGGTGCGTCGCGTGGAGCGGGTCTTCCTCCGGGAGGAAGGGCCCTTGCGCGTCGTGGCCCTGCCTTGGGCCTTGGGTGCCTCGTCGGTGTCGGGCACCGTGGTGAGAGTGTCTTCCAGCACGTCGTCCTCGGCGTCAGGGTCGGCCACCGGCGTGGAGTCGTCGCCCCCGTTGGCGAGCCGGACCCCGTTCTCGGTGAGTTCACGCAGGATGGATCGGCCGTCGCCAGTGGAGACTCCGGCCTGGGAGAAAGCGGTACGCAATTCGGAGAGGGACAGGTGTCCCTGGGCGCGTCCGCGGGTGAGCAGCTCGGCCAGTGTCGCGTCCGCCGTGGTGTCGTCGCTTCGCGCGGTGTCAGCGGGGACTTCGGTGGTGGACGCCGAAGCGGCCGGGGCAGTGCTCATCATCTGGGCACCTCCCTCCCTTCCAAGGCGTAGGGCGCGCGGCGGATGTCCTCCGCCGACCGGGGCGCCAATATGTCCAACGTGTCGGAGAGTCAAATGTTCCCTGTCTCGATTGGATATCAGCAGATGTGGCAGGGATCACTGTGTCTGAAGTGGCAAAACGCGGCCGGCAGAGGGTATTGGAGCGTGCTCGAAAGCGGTGTGGGAACGGTGCTGGGTCCGCCAGGGGGGAGGGCGTAGGGACACGAGCGAGTGGACCGATGGCTGTCGCCAACTGCACCTCCTTGGGAGAGGGGCCGAAGGAGCGGATACTCAGGTAGACGCCGGGCAGCTTTGGGAAGTTCCTCACCTTTTGCCCGAGCGCGGTCGCCGCCGGCCGTGTTGTGCGGGCATGCGACGGAGGCGGTCGGGCACCACGACCGCCCTGGTCTCCCCGGGGGCGGAGTGTCCGACGCGCCAAGGGTCCCATGGGCGGGGAGCGTACGGGTACTCCGAACCCTCGAAGGCGGGGCCGCGGAGGAAGTGGGTGACCGAATCCGGACGCGCGGTCACCGACGCCTGGTCCGGTCGCCATCGGAGGAGGAGCCGGGACGGTACGCGGGACAGGCGGGATCGGGGAGTCCGGCCGTCGACGAACGCGGGGGCCGTTCGATGGTCGGCTCCTCCGGACACCGGGTTCAGACGCTTCGACCGCGTAGCGACACCAGGTCGGGCTTGCCGGAGGCCAGCAGCGGCAGGGAGTCGCGCACCTCCAGTTCACGCGGTGCCGCGTAAGAGGGCAGCCTCTCTCCCACCCAGGCGCGCAGCTGCTCCAGTGAGGGCGGCGTGTCCCGGTCGACGGGCACCACGACGGCGCTGACCCGCTCTCCCCACTCCGGATCCGGACGCCCCACCACCACCGAGTCGGCCACCGCGGGATGCTCCAACAGCAGGGCGTTGACCTGACCGGGCACCACCTTGTGGCCACCGGTGTTGATCACCTCGTCCACACGTCCGAGTACCTGCAGACGCCCGTCCTCCCCCAGACGCCCCAGGTCGTTGGTGCGCAGCCACCGGACGCCCTCGTCGTCGAGGGTCAGCACGTCCGGGTCCTCCCGGACCCCGGGTGCGAGCCGGTAACCGCTCGCCAGCACCGGTCCCGCCAGGAGGACGCGCCCCGGCTCCCCTGGGGCGGGCGAGTCCACACGCACGCGCACCCCCTCCAACGGAACGCCGTCGTAGACGCAGCCGCCGCAGGTCTCGCTCATGCCGTAGGTGGTCGTGACCCGAACGGACCCGCGGGCGGCCTGGAGCAGGGCGGGTTCGGCGGCGGCTCCGCCCAACAGGACGGTACGCAGCGGAGACAGGTCGATCCCGGCCGCCAGCAGGCGTCGCAGCTGGGTGGGGACCAAGGACACGTGCGGACGCAGGTCCCCGATCAGTTCCGCGATCGTGTCCGTGGAGAAGGCCGCGTGCACCGCCTGGGTCCCCATGACCAGCGCGCGGATCATCACCTGGAGGCCGGAGATGTGTCCGGCGGGCAGCACGCACAGCCAGGCGTCCCCGGAGGCGGCACCGATCCGCGCCACCGAGGCCCGCGCCGAGGACAGCAGTGCGGACGCGGACAACTCCACCCCCTTGGGGACACCTGTGGAACCGGAGGTGGTGATGACCACAGCGGTGTCCGCGCGGGAGGGGACACCGCCGTCGAGTCGGGTGACGCCGTCCACGGTGCGCACGGAGGAGGGGCGCATCGTGGCGAGCAGCTCGCGCACACGGCTCCGCGGTGTTCCCGCGGGGATCGGCAGTAGCGCCGGACCGTTCCCGTCCAGAGCCTCGGCCAGCAGCTCTTCCAGCCTTTCGGGGGCCGGTCCGTACACCGCCTGCAAGGGACGACCGTCCCGCGGGCGTGTCCCCTCCACGTCGAACTCACGCTCACGTACCACGACCGACAGCGTACGCCCATGGGCCGAGGAGTCCGTCCTTCGACCATGGGTCCGTCCCGGCCGGCGATGGCTACGGGTGTTCGCGCGGGCGGACGTCGTGCTGTGGCGGGGGCGGGCCCTCGTGTCCCGGTTCGCCTGGCACAATGCGTAGGGTTGGCACTTGGACGTGGTCCACGTCCACTCCGTCCCCAGTGTCCCCGTGAGGAGAAGTAGTAGCCGTGAGCAGCGTGATCGACTGGCAGCGGTCGGGCGAATATTCCGACATCATCTACGAGACCGCGGAGGGCATCGCCAAGATCACGATCAACCGCCCCGAGCGGCACAACGCCTTTCGGCCCCAGACGCTGTTCGAGCTGCAGGACGCTTTCAACATCGCCCGCGACGACTCCGAGGTCGGCGTGATCATCTTCACCGGCGCCGGGGACCAGGCCTTCTGCTCCGGTGGCGACCAGAAGATCCGCGGTGAGGACGGCTACCTGGGCGATGACGCGGTGGGCCGCCAGGGCATCGGCCGCCTCAACGTGCTCGACCTTCAGGTACAGATCCGTCGTACGCCCAAGCCCGTCATCGCCATGGTCGCGGGCTGGTGCGTCGGAGGCGGCCACGTGCTCCACGTGTGCTGCGACCTGACCATCGCCGCCGACAACGCCAAGTTCGGGCAGACCGGGCCCAAGGTCGGTTCCTTCGACGGCGGATACGGCTCCTGGCTGCTCGCCCAGACCGTCGGCCTGAAGAAGGCCCGCGAGATCTGGTACCTGTGCCGCCAGTACGACGCCCAGGAGGCCCTGGACATGGGCCTGGTCAACACCGTCGTGCCGCTGGCGGACCTGGAGAAGGAGACCGTGTCCTGGGCACGCGAGATGCTGGAGAAGTCCCCCTTGGCCCTGCGCATGGTCAAGGGCGCCCTCAACGCGGTCAGCGACGGTGCGGCGGGTATGCAGCAGTTCGCCGGTGACGCCACGATGCTCTACTACATGAGCGAGGAGGCGCAGGAGGGCCGCGACGCCTTCAAGGAGAAGCGCCGTCCGGAGTTCGACAAGTTCCCGCGTCGACCGTGACAGGCCCCGAGCCCGACGACACCACGGAGGCCTCCGCCTCCGGGCGCGCGTTCGCCATAGGCCTGCGCAACCGCTTCCGCGGTATCACCGTCCGTGAGGGCATGCTCGTGCGCGGCCCCGTCGGGTGGGGCGAGTTCTCACCCTTCGCCGAGTACGGGCCGCGTGAGTGTTCCCGCTGGTGGGCGGCCTGCCACGAGGCCGCCCACCAGGGCTGGCCCGCACCCGTGCGCGACCGGGTTCCGGTCAACGTGACCGTGCCCGCGGTGGAGCCCGAGCGCGCCCACGCGATCGTCTCCGCGGGCGGATGCGCCACCGCCAAGGTCAAGGTGGCCGAGCCCGGGCAGGACCCGGCCGAGGACCTGGCCCGTGTGGAGGCGGTCCGCGACGCTCTGGGTCCCTCGGGCAGGGTGCGGGTGGACGCCAACGGCGCCTGGGACGTCGACACCGCCGTGCGGATGGTGCGAGCCTTGAACCGGTTCGACCTGGAATACGTCGAACAGCCCTGCGCGACCCTGGACGAGCTCGCCGCCGTGCGTCGCCGTGTCCAAGTGCCGGTGGCCGCCGACGAGTCGATCCGTAGGGCCGAGGACCCGCTGAGGGTGCGCGCCACCGACGCCGCCGACATCGTCGTTCTCAAGGTCCAGCCGTTGGGCGGGGTGCGCGCCGCGCTGCGCGTGGCCGAGGCGTGCGGTCTGCCCGTGGTGGTCTCCAGCGCGGTGGAGACCTCGGTCGGCCTGGCCGCGGGGGTGGCCTTGGCCGCCGCCCTGCCCGAGCTGCCCTACGCCTGCGGACTGGCCACCACGCAGATGCTGACCGCCGACGTCACCGATGTCCCCCTGTCGCCTCAGCGGGGGTTTCTGCCGGTGCGTCCGGTGGAGGTGGACGAACGTCGTCTGCGTGCGGTGGAGGTCGACCCCACCGCCTGGCGGGAGCGCGCCGCGGCCGCCCGAGACGCCGCGAACGAGGCCCTCGGCACCGGATGAGCCGACCGCGTCGGGGACCGTGCGGCGAGGACGGTCCCCGACGGCGGGGAACGGCGCGGTGGTCTCGGAGCGCGAACGTGTCGGAGGCGACGGTAAGGGTGCGTTCGCTTCGCCTCTCGGGTGGGGGTTGACTGTAGGGGCCGAGTCCACATGGTGATACTTGGTACATATTGAG
>CALGOD010000417.1 GCA_937957845.1 uncultured Nocardiopsis sp. | reverse complement strand
ACTTCCCCGAGATCGTACGTGTCCGCGCGTCGCATGGGTACCCCCAGGTAGGTCCGGCCTGAGCCGTTCACCCTACAACCACGGTGGGTGAGGGCCATGGGGATGCGGTTCCCTACCCTTGACCTGCATAGATATGTGATCTACCTCATAGTGGATCTTCGGCTCATAACGAGTCGGCCGCTCGTTCGTCATGAAGGGGCTCCCACGCCCTTCCGTGCGGGAGCCAGGGCACCGAGCGCAGACGCGGTGATCATGCCATCGCGGGGCCCGACGTGCTCCGGCCCAGGCTTCCCCTCACCGACCGCAGGTATGCTGGATGGGCACTGTCATCGCCCGAACGACCTTCGGCCGGAAGGCCGCGCCCCGTGGCCGACAGGGGTCGACGGTGTTCGGACACGGGGAGGCGCCCCCACGCGCCCCTCGCCAGGATCCGTTCCCGCGCTCTCTCGGCGCTGGCTCATGCGCGGAACGGTCGAGCCGGATGATTGGTTGACGTGACAGACCTTGAAACGAATCCCCCAGCGGCCGCTCGCCTGAACAGACCGGAAACCATCCGGTCCTACGTGGCGATCGGCGACAGCATCACCGAGGGGATGGAAGACGACAGCGGCCCGGGTGGCGAGTACCGGGGGTTCGCCGACCGACTCGCCGAGCACCTGGGCACCATCACGCCCGACTTCCGCTACGCCAACCTGGGTGTGCGCGGGCGGCGCATGCGTCACATCTTCGGTGAGCAACTCGACCAGACGCTCGAGTGGAAGCCCGACCTGGTCACCGTCATGGCCGGAGGCAACGACGTCCTGCGTCCGGGGAACGACCTCGACCTGCTGGCCGAGCACTTCGAGTGGGGCATCCGCCGGTTGCGCGACGCCGGGATCCGCGTGGTGATCCTCTCGGGCCACGACACCGGCTGGATTCCGGTCCTTCGCTACTATCGGGGCCGGATCGCCGTGTTCAGCATGCACATGCGTGCCGTGGCCGAGCGCACCGGCACCGAGGTCGTCGATCTGTGGGCGCTCAACGCCCTCACCGATCCCCGGGCCTGGAGCGAGGACCGCCTGCACCTCAACGGAGCGGGTCACCAGATCGTCGCCGCGCGTATCGCCGACCTCCTCGGCTTTCCCATGGGGCCCCCGGAATCCTGGGCCTCCCCTTGGAGCACTCCGCCCCAGCAGCTGCCACGCATCCTGCGTCGCAGGGAGAACCGGCGCTGGGCCCGCCAGTACCTGGTGCCGTGGTTGCGGCGCCGGGCGATGGGGCGCTCCTCCGGTGACGGTCGCCTGCCCAAGCGTCCACGGCTGGACTATCTGCACGACGAGGCCACCCGCGCGGAGATCGCCAGGTCCCTCAACGGGAGCAGGGCCCACGAACCGGTCTACGACTCCTACAGCCCGAGGGAGAAGGCGCCGGTCAACAGCCCTTCGGGAACCAAGGGTCCCGACCCCGTGGACTGACCTCCTGGACCGTTCCGGGGCGTGCGCTGTTTCGCACCGCGGTGCGAAACAGCGCACGCCCGTTCTCAGCCGCGTGACAGTGACCGGATGAGATCGCTGATGTGCACCACGCCCAGGCACTGGCCGTAGGCATTGGTGACGATCAGGTCGTCGTAGACCCGTTCGGTGTCCTGTCCGGCCACCCGTAGTGCCGCCAACGCCGACATCCAGGCCGGTACCGTGCGCGGCGGCTCGGCCAACCGCAGCGCCGGACGTTTGG
>CALGOD010000416.1 GCA_937957845.1 uncultured Nocardiopsis sp. | reverse complement strand
AGCAGGCGATCGTCCAAGGACTCCAGGGCCGGGGAGGAGCGCACCATGAGGGTGGTCTCCTCGGCGCCGACGGGCGACAGGGAGACCCCGTCCCCCGGGCTGTTGATCACTCGCACCCGAAGGGTCCGGCCCTCGGGCCCGGTCATCTGACGGACCGCGGAGTAGGCGACCTCGCTTTCCGCGGTGGCGGCGCGTCTGAGTACCGGCATCCCGTCGTCGGGGCCGTCCGCGGCGACCGCGGAGGCGTCGGGACGGACGGCGGTGGTGACCAGGAGGACGCACAGCACCGCCAGGATGAGCAGGCCGACCGGAGCGGAGTGGGCGGAGGAGTGTCCTCCCGTGCTCACCGGGTGGTTTCGTTGGGGCCGTGCGGAGGATCGGTCGCCGTGGGCCGGGCGTCGACCACCGGCATGTGGCGGCTGGTCACCGCGTGTTCGACCGCGTAGTCGGACAGGCGGGGTCGCACCACCGGTGGTTCCTCCGCCTCGCCTCCGACCGCGAACGCGCCGCCGAGCAGGGTCGTGGCCACGGCGAAACCCGCGACCGCGTAACGGCCACCGGGGAGCGGGGGGAACAGGTGGGCGAGACGGTTTCCACCGAGCCGCCGGCGGTCCGGGCGCGACACGTGTTCCGGCCGGAGCGGTGTCGAGCCGCCGTCCTGGGGTGCGGAGAAAGGCCGACCGTCGGGAAGGCCTCCAAGGGGACGGGAGGAGCCCAAGGGCGGACCGGAGCCGAAACCCGCGGTCGGCGGGTCCGAGGGAGGCGGTCCCGCGGCCCCGGAGTCCCGGGACAGGCTGGTGAGCCGCCCGAGGAAGTCCATGTCCGGCTCAGGCTCGCACAGGCCGTTCAGGCGGCGCTTGAGGCGGCGCATCATGTCGGCCTCGAAGCGGCACGGCTCGCACTTCGCCAGGTGGATGAGGGCGCTCTCGTGCTCGGCCGGGCCCAGTTCCCCGTCGATGAGTGCGGACAGGCGCTCTCCCAGGTGTTCCCTACTCACTCGGCCTCCCCGTTGATCACTTTTCCACCGCTGCGCGCCTCGCTCTTGGCGGCCAGGGAGCGTCGGTGCTCCAGTGCCCGTCGAAGCTGGGCGCGGCCTCGGTGGATACGGCTGCGGACGGTGCCGAGCTTGACGTCGAGCGTCGCCGCGATCTCCTCGTAGGAGAGCCCCTCGATGTCACAGAGGACGACAGGGGCACGGAACTCGGCGGGAAGCGCGTCCAGCGCGGACTGGATGTCGGCGTCGAAGTGCCGGTCGTCATAGCGCTGGGCGGGTGAGGGCTCGCGGCCCTCCAGGCGTTCGTCGGCGTTGTCGGCCAGACCCTCGAAGCGGATACGCGCCCTGCGCCGTGCCATGTCGAGGAAGAGGTTCGTGGTGATGTGGTGCAGCCAGCCCTCGAAGGTTCCGGGGGTGTAGTTGGCCAGGGAGCGGAAGACCCGGATGAAGACCTCCTGGGTGAGGTCCTCCGCGTCGTGCTTGTTCCCGGTCAACCGATAGGCGAGCCGGTACACGCGTGGGGAGTGGTTCCGGACGACTTCGTCCCAGCTCGGGGGTTCCCATGGCTCGAACTCCACGGCGGGGCCGGACTCTGTCACCGCTGCTCCCTTCGTTCCGTTGATTCACCGCCAGGCCCGGTCGGGGGAGTTGCTTCGTGGCGATCAACGTGCGTTCATCCCGATTCAACGTCGGGAGACGTGGATTAAGTTCCCGTCACCACGCTCGGAGTTCGCTCCGGATCAGGCTAATCTTTTGCCAGGGACATGACCTGGCCGCGATCGCCATTCTACGGTGGGTGACCATCAGCTGGTCAGAGCCCCACCCGAATACGTGACGCACTGGGAGGCCGTCATCGCCAGCCCGAAGGAGACAGCGGCCCGGTTCACCTGGGCCCGCACCGAACAGGCCCGCTTCGAGCGGGACGCCATGGAGGACGAGCCCCTCGTGGACGCCTATGAGGCGGGGAGCCGCTCGGCGGCACCCCCGGTGGACGCCGCCACGGGAGCCGCGCTGCGCTTCCTGGCCGCCTCCATCGGAGCCCGTTCCGTGGTCGAGGTCGGCACGGGATGCGGAGCTTCGGGGATCTGGTTACTGCGGGGCATGGCCCCGGGCGGGATCCTGACCACCGTGGACACCAACGCCGCCTACCAGGACTACGCGCGTTCCGCCTTCTCCCGCGCCGGATTCGGTCCCGGACGCGCCCGACTGATCCGGGGGACCGCGCTGGAGGTGCTGCCGAGACTGACCGACGGCGGATACGACCTGGTGTTCGTGGACGCCGACACGGCTTCCTATCCGCTGTACCTGGACGAGGCCCTGCGGTTGCTCCGCCCGGGCGGGATGGTGGTCTTCAACGCCGCCATGGTGTCCTCCTCCGAGCCGGACGGCCCTCTGCGCGCGCCCGACCCGCACGAGACCGCCGTACGTGACGTGATCCGCCGGGTACGCGAGGAGGAGGAGTTCATCCCCCTGCTGTTGCCCGTGGGCGAGGGGTTGTTGGCCGCCATCCGGTGACCTCGGACGAGCGGGACCTGAGCCCCTCTCCCCTTTCCCAGCGCTTCCCGGAACGGCCGGAGGCCGGTGCCCCGAGGGGACACCGGCCTCCGGCCGCTGTGACCGTGCGGCCCGCTACGGCTACCGTTCGGAGAGCCAGCGCAGCAGGGTACGGGTGGAGAAGGCCGTACCGCCCCTGCTGAGCAGACCACTCTCCTTCGTCGACCG
>CALGOD010000415.1 GCA_937957845.1 uncultured Nocardiopsis sp. | reverse complement strand
CGGATCTTATGGACATTCTGGATTCCTCAGGGAGAAGACAGGTGGAGGGACCGGATATTCTTCTGCTTTGCGGTCTCATCTGCCGACAACAGAGGGCATTCTGGAGTACCGATACGGATTCCACCCCCTAAGGATCAGATGAGCACCTCGGATGGCGGCCAGAGCTGCAAGCTGGATGTCCGATTCCTTGACGGCACCCCCTCGTACCTGGTCGATATCGCCCGCCGGTACTGGGACATTCGTGGCCTGGACGAAGCGGGAGTATCCCCTCTTTGGCGTACGCCCGTGCACGATATCGACACCCGCGGCTGGGGCGGACGCCCTCATCTTTTGGCGGCCGCCGCGAGCAGGGCCGTGGCCAAGGGCTACTTCTGTCCCTCGTGCGAAGAGGAACTCTCCCTGCCGAACCGGACCGCGTTGAGCCGACTCCTCGCCGGTGACACCAGAGTGGTCTGCGCCGACTGTCATCCCACTCTCGCTGAAGAGGCAGAAGACTACAGGAACCCCGATGCGGCGGCCCTTCGTCGAGCCGAGCGGCGTCGCGAGAAGCAGTCGTTGAACGAGGCCTACGCCGAAGCCGAGGAACGCTGGACCAGGGCGCATCAGGAAGTGCTCGAAAACGAGTTCGCCCTCCGACACCACCCTGAAGAGGACTTTCCCGAGCTCGACCTTCGATGGGAACTCGCCGCGCTGACCGTGGTGCGAAACGCCGCCAAGAACGGGGTCATCGACATCCCGGATCACCCGGGCCTGTCTTCGCTCTCTCCCGACGGTGCGGACGTGGAGGTGATGGGGGAATTGCGCCGCCGGGGAGTGCTCTACGTACATCCATCGACCCCGGTGGGTTCACAGGTGTGGCGGACAGGCGCCTTCACCGACGCCGTTGCCGAAGCCGGAGGAGATCTGGACGCCCTTCCGGTTCCTGAGCTCACGGGAAGCTACTACCCGCTGGCGACCCGGTTCTACATTCCGTACGGCGATGACATCCGAACGGCGGCGGCGTCGGCGGATACCAGACTCCTTCGCCGCCTGTCAGGGGCCTTGAAGGACCATCGGCGCTTCGCCGCCCTGGAGACACTCCTCGTCGAGGTGATCGCCCATGAGGCCGTACGCTACTTCGACCACAAGCTGAGGGAGCACCATCTGCCCGGTGTTCCGGAGGAGAAACGCCCCCGGCTGCGCGAAGCGGCGGACAGACTCGCCCGGGTCCGATGCCTGGGACAGCTCTATTTCGCCGCGTGGGCCGCGACCCGGAACGCCGCCGCGGCCGCCCAGCGGTGAACATGACCGAGTACGGGCTCAAGAGCTTCGAGGACATCGCTCAGGAGATGGTGCGGGACGACACCAGGTACACGAAGATCTTCAGGGAGGAAACCAGGTTCCCCCTGTCGGCCATGACCTGGACCCTGTTCCACACGGTCTTGGACATGCCCCCGATGGAGACCGACCTGGCTCGGCTCAAGGACATGCGTCCCCTACCTCCCGCCCCCGTTCGGCAAGAAGTCGCCGAACCCGCTCCTGGACCCTCCGCCAAGGAGCAGGGGCCCGAACAGGAGCCCGAACTCGTCCATCCCGAGCTGGAGGAGAAGGAGTTCCCCTCCGTCGAACTCCAGGCCCGGCGGCTGGCGGCTGTTCCCGAGTCCTGGTCGCCGCAGGACTTCACCGCCGTTTTCCAGGCTGTACGCGAGGACGTCTCCCTGGTCTGGGACGCGGATCATCCCAGCCACTCCACCCTTCACGCCGCCACAGGGGCACTGGAAATGCACCTGCTCCAACTCGGCACCTACCTCAAAGAACGCGAAGCCGTTCTGGCGATGGTGCTCGCAGCCGGTTTGTACAGGGATCTGATCGGGGCCCGTCCCCACGCGCTGCCTTCGGGAAGAGTGGTGGTGGGCCTGTTGGTGGAAGCCCTCATACGAAGGGGACGGGTCGAGCAACCCACGGAAGTGGGCGGCGAACACGGGTAAAGGTTGGTCACGGCACCTAGGCACTGTTTTTTGAACGGGTCAGGTCGCGGAGCCAGATCCGGATGGAGGCC
>CALGOD010000414.1 GCA_937957845.1 uncultured Nocardiopsis sp. | reverse complement strand
CCCACGGTCGAACGGTATGCCGGAGCTCCGGTTGTGGTGGCTTCGGACTACCCCCTCAGCGGGGTTTCCTTGGCACTGACTGACGAGATCGAGCAGTTGCCCGAGGTGGCCGAGACGGTCGCAGAGGTGAATTTTCCCGCTGCGGTGTTGTCCCCGGAGGGGCAGACGCTTCTTGTACCCGGAACTCAGAACAGCTTCGGACACGGCTGGGGCAGCGCATCGCTGACTCCCTTCACCATGGTCGAGGGCGAGCCACCGCAGGCGGACACCGACGTCGTCCTCGATCGAACCCTGGCCGAGACCGCGGACATCCAGGTGGGGGACCGGGTCAGTGTCCTGGCTCTGGGCGAGATCTCCCAATATGGGGTGTCAGGGGTCGCGGCCCCTGCGGAGGGCGCTTCCTGGCGTTACCAGTCCGCTCTCTTCTTCACGGACCAACACGCCTGGGAACTGTGGGAACTCGCTCCCGACCGTGCCAGCGCGATCGGCGTCATACCGGCTGGAGGTGTTGCCCCGCAGGCTCTCCGGGACGCGGTCAGCGAAGTCCTCCGGGACGCGGACGGCGGCCAGTACCGCGCGCTCACCGATGCACAACGGGGGGAGGCCGAACAGAACATCTCCGCTGACGCGGACCGGGCAGCGGCCTCTTCCATCTTCTTGCTCTTGGTGTGGACCGCCGTGGTCTCCACAGGCGTGGTCGCTGGCGCCATCGGTCTGGCCGTGCGCGGACGCGGTCGGGAGATCGCCGTCCTGCGCGCGGTGGGCGCCGCCCCGCGGCAAGTACGGTTCATGGTCGCCGGGGAGGCCCTGGTGCTCTCCCTTGTGGCCCTGTTTCTGGGGCTTCCTCTGGGAGCACTGATAGCTGAGGGGCTGGCCACGGGCGGCCTGAGCCTGGGTGGCGGCTTCAGCCCGGCTTACCGTGTCCATGTCACGCTGCCGGCGATCCTGGTCGCGGTGTTGTTCGTTCTGGTCTCGGCGCAGGTCTCGGGAATCATCGCCGCACGGTACGCCCTACGGGTCCGGCCTTCCGAAGCCCTGACCGAATCCACCACCGAAGGCCGTGAATTGGGCCGCGGCCGTATCGTCGCCGGCCTCATCGCTCTGTCGGGTTCACTCGTGGGAGCCTTTGCCCTGGCGCTCCTCTCCTTGGAGGGCACTGCGGGTGACCTGGCCAGCACAGCCACGGTACTTCTGAGTGTGGCCGGGGCGGGTCTGTTGGCGCCCTGGCTGTTGCGGGGGACCACGCGCCTCATGCGTCGCCTGGCGGGCGGACCCCGACGCAAGAGGCACGGGCTCGCGGTGGCGAACGTGGCCTTTTACCACCGAAGGTTCGCGAGTGTGGCCGGGTCGCTTCTCCTGGGGCTGACGCTGGCCGGCGCGGCCGGAGCCTTGCAGCTGTACAACAACTGGCTTGCCGGTGACCGCGGAGTCGAGGCCTTCTCCTCCGACCTCATGGTGGTCGCCGTCCCCAGAGACGGTTTCGGCGCGGCTTCCCTCGCCGAGGTTTCCGACATCCCCGGTGTCGCGGCCGCGACATCGTACGCGGACCTACCGGTGGAGGCGGCCACCGCGGCTTCGACTCCGGAGCAGATGACGGCGACCGTGATCACACATGATGCCGCCGCGGCCGTGGACCTGGGAGTGGTCGAGGGCGAGTTCGCACCCGAGGACCCAAAAGCGGCCATGGTGAGCATCTACTTCGCCCAAGCCAACGGTCTGGGGTTGGGCGACACAGTAACACTGCACGGACCGGACCCCGAGCGCGCCCGAGAGTTGAGCGTGTCAGGAATCTACACGGGTGGTCTCCTCGGGCGGCAGGTCACGTTGGGTCCCGCCGCCGCGGAGAGCATCGGTATCGGTCCAGTGTGGTCGGCGACCCTGCACCTCGCGATCGAGGACACGGCCCAGGTGTCCGCTGTGCGAAACCGACTCGAGGAGGTCTTCCCCGCGCAGTCCTCGTCCGGCCTCTTCCAGATCCATGACCGGGACAGCATCCGGGACTACTCCATACAGATGTGGGCCCAGCAGAACGTCTTCGGCTCCAACGCCGTGATCCTGGTCGCCGTGTTCCTCGCTCTGGGAGCGGCGAACTCGATCAGTGTTGCCCAGTTCGACCGCAAACGCGAGTTCTCGAGTATGCGGTTCCTGGGGATCACCTGGCCGCAGACCTTCAGAACGGTGGCTTCGGAAGTGGTTCTCACCGTCGGAGCGATCCTGGCCATGGCAGCGGTCGTGACCGTATGGATCGCCATGCTCCTTGGGCTGGGCTACGGCGGTGACACGCTGGCCGTGATTCCGCATCTGCTGCCCTTCGGACCGGTCCTCGCGCTCGGTGCCCTGGCAGTGGTGTTCTCCACCGTGGGCGCACTGGGTGCCGTGCACAGTGTCCGCAGGAGCAGTGGTTGACGTGCAGAGCCGGTATACGACGCTTCCGAGGTTTCTCAGTGCGTTCTCTTGGAGGATCGGCTTCCAGGTACTTCTGATCCTGGCCAACTCCTCCCTCGTGGTCATCCCCGCCTTGGTCGGCCAACGGCTGATCGATGACGGTGTGCTCCAACGCGACACAGGCCTGATCCTGTCCTTGGGGACGGTGCTGGTGGCGCTCGCTGCGGCCCAAGCGGTGATCGCCTACGCCGAACGCGTATTCTCGGCATCGCTGGGAGAAAAACTGACTCTGAGGCTGCGGGAGGACCTCTTCGCGCATCTGCACGAACAGGCGCTCGGTTTTTTCTCCTACGCCCGCCCGGGGGCGATCGTCTCGCGCCTGCACGGTGACGTAGGCGGGGTGAAGAGAATGGTCGCCTTCACCGTGCCCACAGCCATCGGTGCCGTGGGCGCACTGCTGTTCGC
>CALGOD010000413.1 GCA_937957845.1 uncultured Nocardiopsis sp. | reverse complement strand
CGCCCGTCGGTGGCGGGGGCGGCTGAGCCGTGGGGAGAGGGGATCGTGCCGACGAGGGGGACGACGTCGGGAGCACCCTCGGTTCCAAGAGTGCTCCCAGGACCACCGTCCTCGTGTGGAAACGCCCAGGGCCGCGTTCTCCGGTCACCCCCGACGGTCGGGGTGTGACCGTGGGACCCGGAGACCCGGGCAGGGCCTCACAGGTCCGCGGCGGCCTTGGCCACGCCCCGAGCGGCCTCGTCGATGTCGCGGGCGGTGATCTCCAGGTGCACCACCAGACGGACGGCGTCGCCGATGCCGACCCCCGCGACCCCGTGGCGTGCGAAGGCCTCTGCGTAGCGGGCGCCCTGTCCGCCCGGGGCCTGGACCAGCACCATGTTGGTCCGGGCCGATGCGGTGAGCCCCGACAGTTCGTTGATCATCCGGGCCAGCTCCGCGGCGCGCTCGTGGTCCTCCACCATCCGTTCCCGGTGGTGGCGCAACGCGTACAGCGCACCGGCGGCGATGATGCCGGCCTGGCGCATGCCCCCTCCGAGCAGCTTGCGTCCGCGTCGCGCCCGCGACATGCTGTCGGCGTCCCCGGCCAACGCGGAGCCCACGGGGGCGCCCAGTCCCTTGGAGAAGCACACCGAGACCGTGTCGAACCCTTCGGCGACCTCCGCGGGCGTCGCTTCCAGGGCGGTGGAGGCGTTCCACAGGCGTGCCCCGTCCAGGTGCGCGCGCAGACCGTGCCGATGCGCGAAGCCGGTCACCCGGCGCTGTTCGGCCAACGGCACCACCTGACCGGTGAACGTGTTCTCCAGCCACACCAGGGCCGGCTCGGCCCTGTGGACGTCGTCGCGGCCCGCGATCCACGACTCCAGGAGCGCGTCGGTGGGGAAGATCCCCTCCGAGTACAGGCGGGGGAACGCCCGGGCCAGTACCACCGTGGCGCCCTGCTCGTTCCCGATCAGGTGGTGGTGCTCGTGTGCCCAGACCTCCTCGCCGCTGCGGACGGACACGTACAGTCCCAGTTGGTTGGCCATGTGCCCGGACGGCACGTACAGCGCGGCCTCCTTGCCCAACAGACCCGCGGTCTCCTCCTCCAACTCCCGCACGGTCGGGTCCTCGCCCCACACGTCGTCGCCGACCTCGGCGTCGGCCATGGCCCTGCGCATGGCCGGGGTGGGGCGGGTGAGGGTGTCGGAGCGCAGGTCGATCATGGCTGTTTCCTCCTGGTGGGACACGGGCCCCGGTGTGGGATCCGCCAACGAAGATACTGTCCCGTCCTCACCCGTCCCCGAGCCGGTCCAGGGCCAGGGAGAGCCGGCGCAGTGACTCCAGCACCCGTCGGCTGTCCTCCTCCCCGAGCTCGGTGACCAGGGCCTCGGCCATCCGGTCGTGGTCGGGATCGATCCGGCGCAGGGTGTCCAGACCCCGTTCGGTGGGTGCGAGCAGCTTGGCGCGACTGTGCGCGGGGTTCGGCCGGTACTCGGCCAGCCCCTGTTCCACCAGCAGGTCGGCGAGGCGCTGCACGCTCTGACGGGTGGTGCCGAAGCGACGTGCGATGGCCGACACCGGCAGGGGCTCCGCGGTCACGGCGCCCAGCACCTGCCAGCGCGCGGCGGTCAGCCCGGCCGAGCGGGCCAGTTCCTCGGCCACCGACAGGAGCTGGCCGTTGAGGCGGAAGACGGTGAGCGCGGTTCCGGTGAGCAGCTCGGAGGGGCTGTTCTCGGTGTGCGCCATTCTCAGGACCCCTCCACCAGGACGTGGTAGGCGCTGGGGTCGTGTTCGGCGTGCAGCCGGTACCAGGCGTCGAGAACGCGGGGTGTGTACAGGTCCAGGACGGCGAAGATCTCACGGGCGAACTCCAGGGGCGCGGTGGGCCCGGCGGTGACGAGACCGCCGTCGCGGACCGCGAGCCGGTCCCGGTAGCGCCCGACGCCGGCGTAGCCGGTGGCCAGCAGGTACTCCGGTGCCGCACTGGTGTGCTCCCGATGGTCCAGCAGGCCCTCGCGCGCGAGTCCGGCGGTGGCCCCGCAGATGGCGGCGACGGGCACTCCGGCGTCGAGCCAGATTCCCGCGGCCGAGGCGAAGGGGGAGAGGGACTCCGGATCGGTGTCCCAACCGTCGGCGCCCGGCAGGATCAGCATGGCGCTGGCGGAGGGCTTGAGCTGGGGAAGGGTCAGGTCCGGAAGGATGGTCAGCCCCCCGGCGGTGGTGACCGGCGCTCCGGTGAGGCCGACGGTCACCACGTCGTGGCGATCGGGATCGCGCTGCCAGTCGCCGCTGCGGATCGTCGCGGTGGCGTGTCCGATCTCCCAGTCGGCGAGCTGGTCGTAGACGGCGAGGTGGACGGTCTTCCTGGTGTCTTCTTTCATGACAACATGCTGACAACTTGACAGGATGCTGTCAATAGAAAAAGCGGCTGGTCCACAGGGTTCTCCGAGCATCGTGTGTGCCCGGGGCACCAAGGTATTGCGTGGAGGCGGAGAACGGGGCCGAAAACCGATCATCGGGTGTCTTCACGCGGGGACGCGCCGTCAGGGCGCTCGACCCGCGCGGGCCACCGAACACGAGACGAGCGAGCCGGAGTTCGGAAACGAGTGCCGACCGGCGTGACGCCGTGGCTCTGGCCGAGGAGTGCGATCCGCTGTTCGGCGGGGTGGTGGATCTACCGGTGGACAGCGGGCCCAGAGCACGCGACGTCTTCCCTCGCCATGTCTCGGGGAGGTGGGGCGGGTGGTGGTCGTGGTCCTCGTGGACTGAGGGCCTGTCAAGTACGCACTGGATCGGGGCTCCGCAGTGCCCCTCCACCACCTTGTGCACGGCTCCCGGGTACCTCTGGGTGCCTTGGTGGTTTCGTGGTGC
>CALGOD010000412.1 GCA_937957845.1 uncultured Nocardiopsis sp. | reverse complement strand
GCACCGCCTGGGGCATGACCAGCACCTCGGACGGAACCACCGCCTGGTTCGCCCTGGCCACCACCGCACACACCGACAACCAAGGACCGGACGGCACCGCGCTACCCCCGCCGACCACCGACACGTAGACCCGGTATCGCGGGGTGGCCGGACACGCGGAGCCGGTCACAGGCTGGGAATGGGTCTGCCCCGAAGCCCCCGGCCGTCCGAAACCTGAAAGGGCGGTGTCCCCACCGGCCCTTTCAGGGAGGTCGGGAGGTCGCCATGTCCCCTTGAGCACACCGCGAGCGGCCGCCGCCAAGAACCCCAACCAACCGTGGAACGGGACCCGTCTAACGACGGTCCAGGATGAGGCTCATGGCCTCGGAGCGGGTCCGGTCACTGCTGCGGAAGACCCCCCGTACCGCCGAGGTCACCGTCTTCGCCCCCGGCTTGCGCACACCCCGCATGGTCATGCACAGGTGCTCGGCCTCGATGACGACGATCACGCCGCGCGGCTGCAGGTAGTCCATGATCGCGTCGGCCACCTGACCCGTGAGCCGTTCCTGGACCTGGGGACGTCGTGCGTACACGTCCACCAGGCGGGCGAGCTTGCTCAGGCCGGTGATGCGGCCGTCCGCGCCGGGGATGTAGCCCACGTGCGCCACCCCGTAGAACGGCACCAGGTGGTGCTCACAGGTGGAGTAGAGCTCGATGTCCTTGACCATGACCATCTCTTCGTGGTCGGCCTCGAACGTCGTGGTGAGCACGTCACCCGGTTTTTGTCCCAACCCGGCGAACTGCTCCTCGTAGGCCCTGGCCACACGCGCGGGGGTCTGGACCAGACCGTCGCGGTCGGGGTCCTCGCCGATGGCGATGAGGATCTCGCGTACGGCGTGTTCGATCCGTTCCCGGTCCACGGCCCTGGCCGGCAGATCTTCGGGATCGCCGGATCCGTGCGGTAGGTCGACGATGTCGCTCACGCGTCCTCTCCTTCGATTCTCGCGGAGGAGCCGGGCAGCCGACCACCGGTCACGGAGGACTGGTACTCGGAACCGTTGAGTGTGGCCAGTTCCTTCTTGGAGAGCACCGGAGGCCGCTCGGAGGGCTGACGCTTGCCGTAGCCGGTGTAGGAGCCGCGGGCCGGGCGCTTGCGCACCGGCGCGAAGATCTCCAGCACCTGCTGCTTGGTCAGGGTCTCCCTCTCCAGGAGGGCCACGACGAGGTCGTCGAGCACGTCCCGGTACTCCACGAGGACGTCGTAGGCCTCGTCGTGCGCGCTCTCGATGAGGCGACGCACCTCCTCGTCGATGATGGAGGCGATCTCCTCGGAGTACTCGCGTGTGTGCGCCATCTCCCGACCGAGGAACGGCTCGGTGTTGGAGGAGCCGAACTTACGGGCGCCCAGACGCTCGCTCATGCCGTACTCGGTGACCATGTTGCGGGCCAGGGTGGTGGCCTTGTCGATGTCGTTGCTCGCTCCCGTGGTGGGCTCGTGGAAGACGAGCTCCTCCGCGGCGCGACCACCGAGCATCATGGCCAACTGGTCCATCATCTGCGAGCGCGAGGTGAGGAACTTGTCCTCGGTCGGCAGCGACATCGTGTAACCCAGGGCCCGTCCGCGCGGCAGGATGGTGATCTTGTGCACGGGGTCGGCGTTGGGCAGCGCGTGGCCCACCAGGGCGTGGCCGCCCTCGTGGTAGGCGATGACCTTCTTCTCCTGGTCGGACATCACCCGGGTCTTGCGCTCGGGACCGGCCATGACCCGCTCGATGGCCTCCTCCAGGACCGCGTGGGTGATGACCTTGTTGTCGGCGCGGGCCGACAGCAGCGCGCCCTCGTTGATGACGTTGGCCAGGTCGGCACCGGTCATCCCGGCGGTCTGGCGGGCGATGACGTCGAAGTCGACGTCCTCGGCCAGGGGCTTGCCCTTGGAGTGCACCTTGAGGATGTCGCGACGGCCGTCCATGTCGGGACGGTCGACGACGATCTGGCGGTCGAAACGACCCGGACGCAGCAGTGCGGGGTCCAGGATGTCGGGACGGTTGGTGGCGGCGATGAGGATGACCCCGCCCTTGACGTCGAAGCCGTCCATCTCGACCAGCATCTGGTTGAGGGTCTGCTCGCGTTCGTCGTGTCCGCCGCCCATGCCGGCGCCACGGTGGCGACCGACCGCGTCGATCTCGTCGATGAAGATGATCGCGGGGGCGTTGGCCTTGGCCTGTTCGAACAGGTCGCGCACACGGGAGGCGCCCACACCGACGAACATCTCGACGAAGTCGGAGCCGGAGATGGAGTAGAACGGCACCCCCGCCTCACCGGCGACGGCACGGGCCAGCAGGGTCTTACCCGTTCCGGGCGGACCGAACAGCAGCACGCCCTTGGGGATCTTGGCGCCCATCGCCTGGAACTTGGCCGGGTTCTGCAGGAACTCCTTGATCTCGTGGAGCTCCTCGATCGCCTCGTCGGCACCGGCCACGTCGGCGAAGGTGTTCTTGGGGGTGTCCTTGGTGATGAGCTTGGCCTTGGACTTGCCGAAGTTCATCACGCGCGACCCGCCGCCCTGCATCTGGCTGAAGATGAACCAGAAGATGAGGATGATGATGATCAGCGGCAGCAGGCTGAACAGGGCGGTGGTCCAGATCGGGGTGGTGGCGACCGAGACCTGGTAGGACTCCAGCTCGCTGTCCTCGCTGTCCAGGGATGTCTGGAGCATGTCCGCCAGCTGTAGTCCCTGACCCTCGACCCAGTACGCCTCGTGGATCTCACCGTCCACCGTGGTCAGCAGGATGCGCTGGTCACGGTCGACGATCTCGGCGTCGCGCACCCGATCCTGCTCGATGAGCTGGTGGACGGTGGAGATGTCGGTCGGTTCCGGCTGGGGACCACCGCCGACATCGAACACGCGGAAACCGATGATGAGCATGAGGCCGACGGCCAGGATCCAGATCCACGGGCCGCGGAAAAAGCGCTTCAGATTCATGTGAGCGAAACCCTGTCGGGTCCGTCCCTCCTGACCAGGCCGCCCGCCCCAGAGGACTTTCCGAAGCAGGACCTAAACGGACACGTGGCTCCCCGCGAGATCGCCGGGACATTCGACGGTACACCTCGCCTCGCCTGGCGGGGACACCGCACGGGAACGTACGGGAGCCGTCATGAGGGCAACGACGGCACGGGGCCGCGTTGTTCCCGAAGCGGCCCCTCCGTCGCCCCCTCGTTCCCGTGGGCGCCCGTGCGAGCGCCCACGGAAGGCGCGGCTACTGCTCGTAGACGTGCGGGGCGAGAGTGCCGATGAACGGCAGGTTGCGGTACTTCTCGGCGTAGTCCAGGCCGTAGCCGACGATGAACTCGTTCGGCAGGTCGAAGCCGACGTACTCGACGTGGAGGTCGACCTCGAAGGCCAGCGGCTTGCGGACCATGGTGCACACCTCCACCGAGCGGGGACCGCGCGACTTCAGGTTACCCACCAGCCAGGACAGGGTCAGTCCCGAGTCGATGACGTCCTCGACGATCAGGACGTCGCGGTCCTTGATGTCGGTCTCCAGGTCCTTGAGGATGCGCACCACGCCAGAGGAGGTGGTTCCGGCCCCGTAGGAGGAGACCGCCATCCAATCCATGGAGACGGGGGTGTGCAGCACCCGTGCGAGATCGGCCATGACCATGACGGCGCCCTTGAGCACACCGACGATGAGCAGATCCTTACCCGCGTAGTCCGCGTCGATCCGGGCGCCCAACTCCTTGAGGCGCGTCCTGATCTCTTCCTCGGTGACCAGGATCTTCTCCAGATCCCGTCCCATGTCCTTAGCGTCCACGCTCACTGTCCTCGCTGGTGGGTTCCCCGTTTGCGGCAACAAGGATAAACGTGTCGAACGCGGCGGCGTGTACCGACCGGCACTCCCCGACTCCGATCGGCGTGTGCGAGGGAAGGGAACACCGGTCGACGGCCCTCAACGGTCGAGGAGGATCCGGTCCGCGACACGGCGTCCGCGGACACCTCCGGGCAGGTCGATGTGGGCCTGGCCACGCCAGTCGGTGACGAGCCGGTCCAGTTCACGCACATGCCGCGCGGTGAGCGCACCGGACGGACAGCCGGCGGCGAGCGCGGCACGGCGCAGCACCCGTGTGCGCAGGGCGTCGGGGGCCGCCTTCAACGGCGCCACCGCCAGTTCCGGTCCCGGGGTCCACGCGACCGCGTCGGTGAACAGCTCGTCCGCGAACAGGTCCAGGGTGTCGGCGTCCGCGCGCAGCATGCCCGCCGTGCGGGCGAGGGCCGCGGCGATGCCCGGGCCCAGTTCGCGTTCCAGGACGGGCAGCACCTTGTGACGCACCCGGGAGCGGGCGAAGCGGGGATCGAGGTTGTGCGGATCCTCCCAGGCCTCCAGTCCCATCCGGTCGCAGGCCTCGCGTACGGTGGCCCGGTCGATGTCGAGGAGGGGCCGCAGATAGTGGCCGCTGCGGGGGGCCATCCCCGCCAGGGAACGGGCGCCCGACCCCCGGGCCAGACCCAGCAGAACGGTCTCGGCCTGGTCGTCGAGGGTGTGCCCGAGCAGGACCGCCGCTGGTGCCTGCTCGGCGACGGCGTCCTCCAAGGCCGCGTAACGAGCGTGCCGGGCGGCCGCCTCGGGGCCACCACGGCCGGAGACCTCGACCGCGCGGACCAGGACCGGGTCCAGGCCGAGTCCGCCGAGGACCTTGGCCACCGACTCGGCGCGTTCGGCCGAACCCTCCTGGAGCCCGTGGTCGACCGTGACCGCACCGGCCCTTCGCCCCGCACGCGGGGCCTCGAAGGCCACGGCCCCGGCCAGGGCCAGGGAGTCGGCGCCGCCACTGCACGCCACCAGCACCGTGGCGTCGGCGGGCAGGGAGGACAACGACCGCCGCACCGCCGAGCGCACGGCGGCCACGGCGGGGTGCGGACCGCTCACTCGGTGATGGCGGCCGGGCGCACCACCCGGTTGATCCAGGTGGTGGGGTTGCGGATCTCGGTCAGGGTGGGCAGGGTCTCGCGCGAGGTCCAGACCTTGTTGAACTCGGTCATGCCGACCTCGGCCACCACGGCACGGACGAAGGCGGCGCCCTCCTCGTACTGGCGCATCTTCATGTCCATACCGAGGAGCTGACGCAGGATCCGGTCCACCGGGTTGGCCGCCTCACGGCGCTTCTGGAAGCGGGCACGGATGGTGGAGACGGTGGGCACCACCTCGGGACCGACGGCGTCCATGACGAAGTCACCGTGACCCTCGGCAAGGCTCATGACCGCGGTGACCCGGTCCATGATCTCGCTCTGTTCCGGGCTCTGGATGGCGGTGAGGAGGTTGCCCTCGCCGCCACGGACGGCGTCGGCGACGGCCTCGCCCGCCGCGCGTAGACGACCGATGAGGTCGGCCGCGCTCATCTCCGACGACAGGAGCAGTTCCTGCATGAGTCCGTGGACGTGGTCACGCAGCCACGGGTTGGCCGTGAACTGCATGCGGTGGGTCTCCTCGTGCAGGCACACCCACAGGCGGAAGTCCCTGGCGTCGACGTCCAGTTCGCGTTCGGCGTTGACGATGTTGGGCGCCACCAGGGTCAGACGGCCGGTCGGCAGGCTGCCGTCGGGGTCCGGTGGCAGGAAGAGTTCGTACTGGCCGAGAACCTTTCCGGCCAGGTAGGACAACAGCGCGCCGAGCTGCATCCCGGTGATCCGGGAGCCGACCGCGCTGGTCAGGTTCCCCGCCGGACCGCCGTTGAGTCGCTCTGCGGCCATCTGTTCGAGTACGGGCTCGATGACCACTCGAAACCCGTCGACGTTGGCTCGGATCCAACCGGGGCGGTCCACGATGACCGCGGGCCCCGCTGGTTCGAGGGGGTTCATTCCGGTGAATTCACGCACGTGCCCGGCGGCCACGGTGGAAAGCTCGCGCAACTGCACCACGGCCTGCCGCGCCTCGGACAGATCCACCTGCGGCCCAGGGCGCACGAGGCGGACACCGGTGTTGACGGCTACGTCCCAGTCGATCACAGTCACACCGCCACCCTACCCACGCAGGGCCCGACGGCACGGGGATCAGGGACCGATTTCCGGGTGCGCTCAGGGTCATCCCCGAAAAAGGCGGATTCTCGGGGTCGGTCAGGAGCAGCCGCACCGACTGAGCGCTGCGGCGAGGGGGTCCAGGCGCAACCCGTCGGCCATCGGATGGTTGGCCATGAAGGCGAAGAGGAACACGTTGCCCTCCTGGTCGTGGACGGTCCCCGCCAGCGTGCTCACGTTGTTCAGGGTGCCGGTCTTGCCGCGCACCACCCCCGCTCCCTCATGGGCGGAGGAGTACGAGGAGTAACGCCCTCCCTGGGCCAGGGTCCCGGTGGAGTTGGCCGTGGGCAGCCCCGTGACGGTGGCGTTCAGCTCCGGGCGCTCACTGCTGGAGGCGGCCTCCAGCAGCTCCACCAGTGCTCGCGGCGTGATCTTGTTCAGGGGGCTCAGGCCACTGTTGTCGGCCAGTTCCACCCCCTCCACGCCCAGATCCGCCATGACCCGGTGGGTGGCCGCGGCCGCGCCCTCGAAGGAGGGCTCCTCCCCCAGTGCGATCGCGGCGATCCGGGCCAGCGACTCCGCCATGTTGTTGTCGCTGGCCAGCATCATGAACTCCACCAGGGCCGACACCGGCGCCGATTCCACGCCCGCGATCGGTTCTCCCACGGCCTCCGCCTCGACCGGGACGCCCTCCACCTCGACCCCCGCCTCCTCCAGCTGCTCGGCGAAGGCCTCGGCGGCCGCCAGGGGCGGGTCGGGCACGCGGGAGCCGTAGCCCCTGGCGTCCGGGGAGTATCGCCCCGCGTCGATGAGCAGCGCGTGGATCGTGGCGGTGCTGCCCTCGGTGACGTAGCCGGGTTTCCACTCGGGACCGGTATCGGGGCCGGTGAACAGCGAGTCGTCATAACCCAGGGAGACGGTGTCGATCCCCTCGTCGGCGAGCGCGTCCGCGGTGCGCGCGGCCAGCTCCTCCAGGGTCGCCACCTGTGGGTAGGCTGCGGAGTCGGCGGAGGTGGTCAGCATCACATCTCCACCGCCGCGCAGCACCAACCGTCCCGTGCCGGGATCGAGGTGGACCTCGGTGCGCAGCACGTGGTCGGGCCCGACCGCCTCCAGCACGGTGACGGCCGTGGCGATCTTCGTGGTCGACGCCGGGGTCACCGGTGTGTCGGCGTCGAGCTCGAAGAGCGTCTCACCGGTGACCGCGTCCACGACGAAACCGGAGAGGCCCTCCTCGAGCCCGGAAGTCGACATGGGATCATCGAGGATGTCCGCGACCCGTTCCGGGACCGCCGGAGTCGAGGCCGCGGGCGCCGCCGCTGCCACGCCCTCGGCGTTCGTGACCGGGTTGGGCGCCGCGGGAAGCGGCCGGGCCTCGATCATGTCGAGGGAGACGAACCCGGTGATCAGCACGAATAGGTTGAGCAGGGCCAGCGCGAGGAACGCCTCGCCTCGTACCCGTCGCACCCGAGGCACCTGCCCTTCCTTCGGTGTCGCGGCCTGACGTTGTCAGTTATACGGCGACATTAGTCGCAAGTCGCATTGGGAGCCGAGATCAGCATGGAATTCGACGTTACGATCGAGATCCCCAAGGGGGAGCGCAACAAGTACGAGGTGGATCACGAGACCGGCCGCATCCGTCTCGACAGGATGCTCTTCACATCCACGACCTATCCCGCCGACTACGGGTTCGTGGAGGGCACCCTCGGCGAGGACGGCGATCCCTTGGACGCCCTCGTCCTGCTCAAGGCTCCGACCTTCCCGGGTTGCCTCATCCGCGCCCGCGCCATCGGCATGTTCCGCATGCGTGACGAGGCCGGAGGCGATGACAAACTGCTCTGCGTCCCCGCGACGGACCCGCGCCAGGAGCACTTGCGTGACATTCACCACGTGAACGAGTTCGAGCGCCTGGAGATCGAGCACTTCTTCACGGTCTACAAGGACCTGGAGCCCGGCAAGTCCGTGGAGGGCGCCACCTGGGTCGGCCGGCATGAGGCCGAGCAGGAGATCATCGCCTCGGTCAAGCGCGCCGAGGAGGCCGGCATGCACGGTGACTCCTCTCACATCTCGGCCAAGGGCAGCGACTAGGCCCTGTTCTTCGGGGGCACCGTTCCGTCGCTCAGTCCTCGCCGGGGGACCTCGGGGGTTCGGTGCCCCGCGACCGTTCCGGGGAGGGGGTCGTGCGCCCCCGGGCCAGGGTGCGGGTCCGCAGCCAGAGCAGCACGAAGGTGAGCGCGGTCAGTGCCGCGACCAGAACGGCCTCCCCCGGCCCGAGGAAGCCGAGCGCCATCACCCCGGCGGCCGTGACCACGAGTGCGCGTACCAGTACACGCGCCCACAGTCCCGGTGCGTTCGGGTTCAACTGCGCCTTCTGGGGATGGATGCCATGACGGCTGCTCCTGCTCACTACGGCTGGGGAGGGGTGGGCCTTCCGGCGGGACCACACGCCGTTCCCGGGTTCCACATGTCATCACCCCAAGGTTCGCCCCGCAACACTTCTCCCGAACGGACGTGACGAGGCCGCCGACACACGGTCCCCGCTTGACTCCCCCGGGTCTTTGCTGGTCTCCTTACGTTCATGCATCCGTACACGCGCACCGAAGCCATGGCTCGTACGGCCCCCGGGGCCTCCTGCCACCTGGCCTGTGCGGCGTGTCCGTGTTGTCGTCGCTGAGTCGTTCCGTGTAGGCACAACGCCACCGTTCGACCCCGTGCCCCCGCGCTCCACCCGTCCCTTGGTCCGGCTCGGGCGCGAGGCACCCGCCGTGGGGTGCTCTCCCTACTTCGCGATCACGCGTGGAGAAGCTCCCCGCCGCCCCGTGAGACCGGGGCCCACCGACGACTTTCGCGCGCTCCCGCCACCGGAGCGCGCGCACGTGAAGGATCTTCTCACGATGCTCCAGCGCACGCTTTCCACCACCGTCGCACCTTCCGCCCCGACCCGCCTCCCCACCGAAGGGCCGGTCGGGAACCCCTCTCCCGAGGGGATCGGCGACGTGATGGACGCCGGACGCCGGTCCGGCTACGCCCACCTGGGCGAACGCCACCTGCCGACACTCGGTCACCTGGTGTCCGCGGCCCGCGACGCCGCCGCGGCCCTGCCCGGAACTCCCCCGCCGCCTGCCCGCCACGGGCACTGGCGACCGATCGGCCTCGGCTCCCACGGCCA
Organism: uncultured Nocardiopsis sp.; assembly: GCA_937957845.1. Lineage (GTDB taxonomy): Bacteria > Actinomycetota > Actinomycetes > Streptosporangiales > Streptosporangiaceae > Nocardiopsis. The sequence continues at coordinate 2,827 of CALGOD010000412.1, read as the reverse complement.
CTCCGTCGACGGACTGCACGTGACCGCGGTGGTGCTCGAACCCGACGGTTTCGTGTCCGCTTCCGTCCCGTACCCCGAGCGGCCCCATGGCATGGAGGTGCTGTACCTGGTCGGCGGACAGGCCCACCTGATCTCCTCGGGGCCCGGCGGCCGGATCCGCTCGGCCTCGGGCCTCTCTCCGGACCGGGCCCGGGTGGTGGGCGCCCAAGCCCTCGGTCGGGGCGAGCACCACCTGGTGAACACCGGTGACCGGGTGGCCGTCGTGGTACGGGTGACGGCCTGAGCGTGCGGGCTCAATCATCGGCGCCCCGGTCTGCGCTGAGCGCACGCAGGGCGGCGTCGAGGGCCTCGACCGACCTGAGCACCTCCGCCATACGCCGCCCCTCGGCGAGATAGGCGTTCATCACCTGGTCGAGAGCGTGCGGCGGCACGTGATCACGTAGGTCGATCCTGGCCGTGCGGTAACCCTCCCGGGCGGCCTCCAGCGCGGAGGAGACGTACTGGCGGGCCAGCCGGGAGAGCGCGACGGGGTGACGTCGGAGGACGCCGTGCAACCGGTAATCGGCGGGCACCTGGTCGAACAGCCACGCCAGGGCCGTCTGCTCGAAGGAGTCCGATCCAGGCGGGTGCACATTCGCGGGCCAGTCCGGCGTCGGCGACTGATCTGGCATGCCTCTCAGCATACCCTTTATTCGAAAACATGTTCGACGAAAGGGCGCCTCAGTCCGTGCTCTCCGGAGGCTCGGAGGTCTCCTTCTTCTTCTCCGCCTGTTGCCTTTCCAGTTCCACCCTGATGGCGTTCTCCGCGGAGTCCACGGCCGCACGCGCGGTGATGGCGTTGGTGTGCGCCCGGTCCAGTTCGTCCAGCAGAATGCAGTCGAAGGAGACCCGCGCGTCGTGGATGGCGGCTTCCAATTGGCGTGATGCCTCTTCCAGAGTCATGTTCCTCCCCTCCCCCGAATTCGGTATCCGCACACACGGGCTCCATGCGCCTTTCGCCCGCGTTCCTTCCCGCACTGTCACAGGACCGTCCTACGATGTTCCCGAATCGTCGCTGTTCACGACAGTGGCGGCCATCCGCCCCGAGAGGAACCCATGCGCAACCGCTACCCCGGGACATGCACCACATGCCAGGTCGCCGTCGACGTCGGCGCGGGGATCGTCATCAAGGAGAACGGCCGCTGGCGCACCTACTGCGCCGAGCACGAACCGCGCCCGACACCGCCCGCCAGGGGCGACCACCAGGGCTGGCACACCACCGGCCTCCTGGGTTTCGACACCGAGACCTCCTCCCGCGACCCCGACACCGCCTTCCTGGTGTCGGCGGCCCTCGTGGACCGCGACGGCAAGACCCGCACCTGGCTGGTGGACCCCGGTCCCCGGGAGATCCCGGCGGAAGCGGTCGCCATCCACGGGATCAGCACCGAGCGGGCCCGCGCCGAGGGACGTCCGGCCGCGGAATGCCTGGAGGAGATCGGCCAGGCGCTCGTCGACCATCTCTCCGCGGGCCAGGGGCTGGTGATCTTCAACGCCCCCTACGACCTGAGAGTGCTCTCCGGGGAACTGGAGAGACACGGACTGCCGAGCCTCGCCGAACGCATGGGAGGCCCCCTGGCTCCCGTGGTGGATCCCCTGGTGCTCGACCGTGGGGTCGAGCCCTACCGCAGGGGCAAGCGCAACCTGAGCGCCATGTGCGAGTACTACGGTGTACCGCTGATCGACGCCCACACCGCCTCCGCCGACGCCTCCGCCGCACTGAGCCTGGCCCAGGAGATCGGCGCACGGCACGCCGAACTGGCCTCCCTCGGCCTGGCCGAACTGCACCAGCGTCAGGTCGAGTGGTCGCTCGCCTTCGCCCGCAGCCGCCAGGAGTGGCTGGACCGCAGCAAGCCGGGACACGGGACCGTGGTGGACGGCGACTGGCCCTGAGGACCCCCAGGAGACCGGAAGCGTCGCCGGCGACTCGTCGGAGCGGAACGGCCCTCCCCCGCCGTCCGGACGGCGGAAGACCGAAGAACACACGCTTTCCCCCTCCTCCCCGCATACGTGACGCACCCGAACGGGTAGGGCTCCTGAGCGTAAGCAACGTCTTCGGGGGACGACATGGTCTATCTCATTCTGGTGCTCTTGGTGGTCTGGCTCGTTCTGTCGATCCTGGGCATGCTCATCGAGGGTCTGTTCTGGCTCAGCCTCATCGGAGCCGTCCTGTTCGTGGCGACCGTCGTGTGGGGATGGATCCAGAACCGACAGCGCACCTGAGAAGGCGCGGGAGGCGCCTCATCGCCCCGGCCCGCGCGGGCCGGGGCGGCTTCTCCCCGCAGCAGGCCCCCGCTCGGTGAAGGCGACCGGAAAGACCCACCGGTCCGCCCGTCGCGCGGACCACGCCCCGACGTCGCACCGGCGGCGTCCGCGGTCGTGTCAGGACTCCATGAGGTCGCCGTCGGCGCCAAGGCCCGCGACGATCCTGCGAGCACGGTCCTGGTCGACGTGGGCGTACTCACGCACCATGCCCACCGCCTCGGCCGTCCGCCCCACGGCGACCAACTCCCGGACGCCCGCGCACAGGGCCGGAGGCAGTCCTTCGGACTCTCGGGGCGCGGGGACGTATCCGCCCACCTGCGGAACCGACTCCCTCTGCGGCAGGGGCCCCGGTCCGTGCGCCACCGCGACCTCCTCCCCGTCTCCGGCGAGCAGGCGACGCAGCGCGTAGGAACCGCCGCCGAGGACGAGAACCGCACCTGATAACGCGAACAACATGAACATCAAACTCATGTCCGTGCGCCTACCCACGCTCGGGGTGGTACACGTACCGCGCCCCGCCCCGGGA
>CALGOD010000411.1 GCA_937957845.1 uncultured Nocardiopsis sp. | reverse complement strand
CGGTGATCAACGCGCTCTCCGACGACTTCCACCCCTGCCAGCTGCTGGCCGACCTGCTCACGATCCGCGAGCACAAGGGTGAGCTGAAGGGGCTCACGCTGTCGTTCTTCGGCGACGGCCGCAGCAACATGGCGCACTCGTACGCGCTGGCGGGCGCGCCCGTGGCGGGAGTGCGCCTGCCCAAGACCGAGTCCGCCGACCAGGTGCTCCGGGCGGCGGACGTCCTGGCCCACGCGCGCGCGCCCGTGCCGATCCACGTCCTGCTGGAGAGCGCCCTGGGGATCGAGAACGCCTTCGCCATCGCGGCGGCACACCCCGACGTCGCCGGTGTCTCCCTGGGCGAGGCCGACCTGCGCGCGAGCCTGCGCGTCAGCGACGACACCGCCCTGGACTGGGCGCGCTCGCGGGTGGTCAACGCCGCACGGGCGGCCGGGCTGCCCAGCCCGGCCCAGAGCGTCTACACCGACGTCGCCGACGAGGAGGGACTGCGCGCCTCCAGCGAACGCGGCCGGGCGACGGGCTTCTTCGGCCGGGCCGTCATCCACCCCCGACAGATCCCCATCGTGCACGCCGCCTACACCCCCGGCGCGCACGAACGACGTGAGGCCGCCGAGCTCCTGGCCGGCCTGGAGGAGGCCGGAACACAAGGGACCAACGCCTTCCTGACCACTGACGGACGATTCGTCGACCCCGCTGTCGTCCAGGCGGCCCGCGCCGTCCTGGCCTTCGACACCGTCCCCGAGAACGAGGAAAGAATCCCATGACAGATCCACTCCTGGCCGCGGTCCGCGGCGGAGTCCGGACCATCGACCTGGCGCAGCCGTTGTTCACCGGCATGCCTTCCTCCCCCAACCACCCCGGCTTCCGGATGACCCTGATCCGCAGGCACGGTGACATGGTGCGCCCCGACGGCGGCTCGGCCGCCAACGAGCTCATCATCACCGGCGGACACGTCGGCACCCACGTCGACGCGCTCTCCCACGTGTCCCACCTGGGTTGCCTCAACGGCGGGATCGACGCGACCGAGGCCACCGTCAACGGGCGCTTCGTACACCACGGCATCGACCAGATGGAACCGCTCGTCCGCCGGGGCGTCCTGCTGGACGTGGCCGCCGCCCACGGCGTCGACTGTCTGGAACCCGGCTACGGGGTGAGCGCGGCGGACCTGGAGAAGGCCGCCGCCCACGGAGGCGCCGAACCCGGACCGGGCGACGTCGCCCTCGTGCGCACCGGCTGGGCCACCCGCTTCGACGACGCCGACGCCTACCTGGGCCAGGCCGACGGAGTCCCGGGCCCGACGGAGGAGGCGGGGCACTGGCTGGCCGAGCGTCAGGTCGCGGCGGTGGGAGCCGACACCACGGCCTTCGAACAGATTCCGGCGGGCAAGGGACACAGCGTCCTGCCCGTACACCGGATCCTTCTGGTGGAGAACGGCATCCACATCATCGAGCACATGATGCTGGAGGACCTTTCCCGAGAGAGAGTGGGGGAGTTCGTGTTCCTCATGGCCCCGTTGAAGATCGTCGGCGGCACCGGCTCGCCCGTGCGTCCCCTGGCGGTGGTGAGCTCATGAGCGGCGTGATCGTCACGGCGGCGGAGCTCGCGCACGCCGCCTACACCCGAGGACTCTCCGAGGAACTGCGCACCGACGTCTCCCGCCGGGTCCTGGACGTGCTGGGCAACAGTCTGGCCGCGGCCGACCAGGAGCCCGCCCGCATCGCCGAGGCGGTGGCCGCCGAATGGGGCGGCACCACCGGAGCGACGGCCTTCGGTAGCGGCGCGCGCTACCCCGCGGCCTCCGCGGCCCTGGTCAACGGCACCCTGGCCCACGCGTTGGACTTCGACGACACCCACCTGCCCTCGGTCCTGCACCCCTCGGCCCCGGTCCTGCCCGCGGCCCTGGCCACGGCGCAGGCGCACGGCCGCTCAGGCGCCCAACTGTTGGACGCCGCCGGTCTGGGCATCGAACTCGCGGTCCGTCTCGGCATGGCCGGATACGACAAGGAGCTCGGTAACTCGATCTTCTTCGAACGCGGCCTGCACGCCACCGCCATCTGCGGAGCGGTGGGAGCCGCGGTGGCCTCCGCCCTGCTCCAGGGGCTGGACGCCGCCGGAGTCGCCCACGCCGCCGGCGTCGCGGCCAGCATGGGTTCGGGCATCATCGAGGCCAACCGCACCGGCGGCACCATCAAGCGGGTGCACTGCGGATGGGCCGCGCACGCCGGAGTCTCGGCCGCGGACCTGGCCCGACACGGCCTGACCGGCCCGCCCACCGTCGTCGAGGGCCGTTTCGGGTTCTTGGAGGCGTTCTGCGGTGACGCGAGCCGTGCCCAAGACGTCGTGAAGGGGTTCACCACCGAGTGGGAACTGCCCGGGATCTTCTTCAAGCCCTACCCCTGCAACCACTTCACCCACGCGGGGATCGACGCCGCGCTGAAGCTGCGCGCCGAGGGGTTGAAGCCGGAGGACATCACCGACCTGGAACTGGGCGTGCCCACGGCGGTGCTGCGCACCATCGGTGAACCCGCAGAGGAGAAGGCCAAGCCGCGCTCGGGCTACCACGCCGCCTTCAGCGGCCCCTACACGGTGGCCGCGGCGCTGCTGGGCGGCGGAGGGCTGGGTCTGTTCCACGAGGACTTCACCGACGAGGCGGCCTCCGACCCCGAGCGCCTGGCCTTGGCCGCCAAGGTCAGGTGCGTGCCCGACCCCGAATGCGACCGGATCTTCCCCGACCAGTTCCCCGCGGTCCTCACCGCGACACTGCGGGACGGCACCCGAAGGCAGGCACGGGTCTCGGTCAACCGTGGTGGGCCGGACAACCCCCTGTCCGCCGAGGAACTGGCGGTCAAGTTCCGTCTCAACGCGCTCCAGCGCGTCACGGACCCCGACCGGATCGTGGCACTGGTGCGGGAGCTGCCCGAGGCGTCGTCGGTGGACGCCCTGTGCGAGGAGGCCGCCGCTTCGCAGGAGTGACCCTCGACCGAAGGGACCTTCGGCCGGAGTGACCTTTGAGAGCCGAAGCCCGGGGGCCGCGCGTGCACGCGCGGCCCCCGGGGCGTTCGGGCCCCAGGCCATGTCAGGGTTTGCGGCCGACCGCGCCGTACATGTCGGTGTGGGGCGCTTTTCCGATCTCGGGCTCCTCCGTGCGCCAGCGCGTGGAGGGGACCACCCCGGGCTCCAACAGTTCCAGGCCGTCGAAGTAGGAGGCGAACTCCTGCTCGGTGTGCGTGCGGTAGGCCAGGGCGGCGCCGTCGTTCCACTGATCCAGCGCCTCGACCGCCGCGGGGTCGTCGGGCATCACGTGGTCGCCCACGAGCACGAAGCTCCCCGGGGCGAGGGCCTCCTTGTAGCGCTCCATGACGGCACGGGCCCGCTCCAGGTCGGGGAGGTGCCCGAGCGTGCCCACGACGCTGAGCGCCACGGGGCGGTCGAAGTCCAGCAGCTCGCCCGCCTCCGCCAGGACCTTGTCGACCTCGCACAGGTCGTTGTCCACGAAGCGGGTGGCGCCCTCCTCGGTGCCCACCAGCAGCGCCCTGGCGTGAGCCAACACCATCGGGTCGTCGTCGACGTAGACCACCCGGGACTCGGGGGCCACGGACTGGGCCACCTCGTGGGTGTTGTCGGCGGTGGGCAGGCCCGTGCCGATGTCCAGGAACTGTCGGACGCCCTCCTTCCCGGCCAGGTGCGTGATCCCCCGGACCAGGAAGGCCCGGCCGGCGCGCGCGTCGGTGGCGATGCCCGGGTAGGTGCGCAGGATCTGGTCACCGAGCTCGCGGTCGACGGGGTAGTTGTCCTTGCCGCCGAGCCAGTAGTTCCAGACCCTCGCGGAGTGGGCGACGGTGATGTCGATGGAAGGAATATCCGACACGGGGGGCCTTTCGGTCAGTGGGATGCCGTTCGTATTGTGGCGTCGGTCGACTCCGCGCACAAGCCGAAAAGCCTTGCGGGGACGGGGTTCGGGGGTTCCCCGGACCGATCTGCGTCACCGGGCCCCACAATGGGAACATGTCGCAGCGCAATCCACGCCACCGTCGTCCCACACCTCAGAACATGGACGCCACCCCCTGCCCCTGTGGTCTTCCCGCCGCCTACCGGGACTGCTGTGGGCGCCTGCACCGGGGCCAGGGAAGGGCCGCCACCGCCGAACAGCTCATGCGTTCGCGTTACAGCGCCTTCGCCGTCGGTGACCGCGACCACCTGATGCGCAGCTGGCATCCGCGTACCCGACCCCGGCACCTGGAACTGGATCCGGGGATCGAGTGGCTGCGTCTGGAGGTCCTGTCCTCCACCGGGGGCACCCCCTTCCACCAGGAGGGCACGGTCGACTTCCGGGCGGTGCACCGCCAAGGAGGGCGTGAGGAGGTGCTCGCCGAGCACAGCCGGTTCGTGCGCCATGAAGGGGAGTGGGTCTACCTCGACGCCCTCGCCGACGGAATCGAAGGGCTTTCCGGACACGCCCCGTAAGACCTTCTGACCTGGGCAGAACAGCGTTAAGTGTGGGCTCGAACACGTTGCGTTCCCGCGACACGATAGGAATGAGGGCGCAGAACACGTCGCTTTCGGCGAGCTCGTCGCCCGAAGCACACGCCCACATGGACACGGAGCACACCATGGCCACCCCACCCCCAGGCCCGCTGGAACAGGGAGACCTCATCCAGGACCTCGCCAGGAGACTGGTCGAGGTCACCCCGGAAGACTGGCGGCAGCTCACCTACCTGGCAAGGGTGATCGGCGCCCACCGCAGTGACATGCTCGCCGTCCAAGAGGCCGACGGCCAGGTCCGGCAGCTGGAGGTCCCCGACGGCGTCGCCGACATCGTCGACGCGCTCAAACACGCCTGCTTCCAACAGGGCAGGGGGACCTGGCTCTCCATGATCGTCTCGGTCCACCACTCCCTTCGGCTCAACGTCGAGTACAACCACGACACCAAGCCCGAAACACCCTGGGAGTTGAGCCCGCTGGCCTACGCCCAGGAGCTGGAGCGCTTCCCCCGTGACCGGGAGCTGGTTCCGGACTGGCTCGCCGACGAGCTCGACCAGGCAGGGCGGCTGCGCCCCGACGAGCTGGTCGAGGAGTTCGGCCGGGCGCTGGTGCGGGCCTGTGACCGCGAGGGGCTGAGGGCCGAGTACCTGCCGCCCACCGGCCTGCGCGTGTCCGACCCCGACGGTACGGACATCCTGGACAGTGACCTCGAGGAGACCTTCGACCAGGCGGTCATCTCCTCACCGGAACAGAGGGCCGACCTGGCCGCCCATTTCGCGGGCTTCGTCGCCCGTGCCGCCAGGGAGCGTGCGACGGCGGCGCAGGGGAACACCACGGACACCGGGGACACGGTGGCCACCGCACTGGTGGAGGCCTTCGCCGAAGCCGGGGTACGGGCCTCCTTCCAGGACGCGAACACCCTCTCGGTGGTCCTGCCCGACGGGCACGAGGCCGACACCGACATCGGCCGGTTCCGGTCGGCGCTGAGCGGAGCCACCCCCGAACAGATCGCGCACAACGCCACCGAGTTCGCCCGCGCCGCCGTCCGACAGCTACAACAGGCCGTCCGCCCCGACGGTGACCGGACCGGCGGGCTACGGGTCCGTCTCTATCCCGTCTCGGCCTTCCCCGAGGGGGTCTTGGACTCCCTGGTGGCCCGCGAGATCGCCCCGGGCCTGTGGCAGACCCTCGTCGTGGACTCCCCCGACTCCTTGCAGCCGTTGCCCCGTAGCACGCACGAGCGCTCCGGCCGCCCCGACGCAGAGGTCTTCGAGGAGGCCGTGGCCGCCTCCGTGAACGAGACCGTCGAGGTCAGCGAGCACGAGATCGACGGAGTCCGTCTGGTGCACGTCGGCGGCCGGCACCCCTACGTCGCGGCGCACGCGCACGCCCTGGAGCGTTATCTGGGGGAGGCCCCGCATGGCGCCCTGGTGGTCTTCCCCGTGCCCGAGGTGCTCATCGCCCACCCCTTGGGCCAGGGGCACCCGATCGTGGCCATGGACAACATGCGCCAGATCGCCGAACGCTTCGTCGCCGACGGGGACAAGCCGATCAGCGCGCAGCTGTACTGGTGGCACCCGCGGTCACGCTCTCTGGCCCAGGGAACGCCCCCCGAACTGCGACCCGTGGGAGCCGACATCGACCATGAGACGCGGTCGGTGTCGCTGACCACCTCCGACCAGGACTTCGAGGCCGTGCTCGCTTCCCTGAACCGCTGACGGGTCCTGTCGGAGTGTCCCCGGTGGTCTCCACCACCGGGGACACGGCCCCCCTTCCCGCCCACGTCACGTTTCCCGCTCCTGGTCGGGGTAGGAAGCGCATCAGCGACGCGGTCGCCACGGGCGTCCCGTTTCGCGCCGCTGAGGACGGAGTGGATGAGAAGAGGCTGATCGCATCACCGCAACGGAGGGCGTTCCCGTCCGACGCCGGGTCTCGGCCCTGGTGGGCGCCGCCGTCATCACCGTGGGTCTGGGCGCCTGCGGCCCTCAGAGCCCTGAGGAGGACCCGGTCGAACACCTCGTCCTGTCGCCCGGCACCGATCCCGCCACCTCCCAGACCCTGACCTGGTGGGCCGAGCACGCCGAGTTGGACCTCTTCCTGGAGGTCGCCCCACAGAAGGACCCGGAACGGATCACGCGGTTCGAGGCGCACGCCACCGGAGACGAGGACGGTCGGACCGGCTACGTGGCCACGGCCACCGGGCTGGAACCGAACACCGCCTACCACTACCGGATCGGCGACCAGAGCGGGGACGGTGGCGCGGTCAGCGGCCACCACACCTTCACCACCGCCGCGGAGGGGGCCGAACCCTTCGTGTTCCTGCACTTCGGCGACGTCCAGAACGACATCGCCGACCGGGCGGCCCCCGTCATCCGCGCCGGACTGGAGACCGAACCCGACGCCGCACTGGCCCTGCACTCCGGCGACCTGGTCGATTCCGCCGACAGCGACACGGACTGGGACGAGTGGTTCGAGGCCTTCGGCCCGGCCACCGCGAACATGAACCACCTGGCCGCTCCCGGCAACCACGAGTACACCGACGAGGGGCTGAGCGGACGCTGGACCAGACAGTTCCCCGGCTCGGCCGACGGCCCCGACCGATCCGGCGGCCTGTCCCGGACCGTCCACCACACCGACTACCAAGGTGTGCGCTTCGTGGTGCTCAACTCCAACTACCGCGACGCCACCCCGCACAGCGCCGAGGAGTGGTTGCGGGCACAACGTCAGTGGTTGGAACGGGTGCTGTCCGACAACCCCCACCGGTGGACCGTGGTCACCTTCCACCACCCGGTCTTCTCCAACCACCCCGACCACGACAACGCACTCCTGCGTCGGGAGTGGCTGCCGGTCCTGGAGGAGTTCGACGTGGACCTGGTCCTGCAGGGGCACGACCACTCCTACGGTCGCGGCAACCTGGTCGAACACCGGACCGAGGACCCCGACCGGCACACCGGGCCGGTCTACGTGGTCGCGGTGACCGGCCCCAAGGCCTACGAGGCCCGGGAGGAGGGGTGGACCGAGCACGGCGCCGAGGTCCGTGCGCAAGATGAGGGGACCTCGACCACCTGGAAGGTCGAGGTGGACGGCGGGCGCCTGGAGTACAGCGCCCGTACCCAGGACGGCCGGACCGTGGACTCCTTCACCATCGTCAAGGACGACGACGGCAAACGTGTCACCGACACCTTCTGAGCACGTGCGCGTGGGAGGGCGGGCCGGGATCGCGCGGCCCGCACCGGATCAGGGGGCCCGCCACTGTCCGGCGATGAGGTCGACGGCCTGGTCGGCCAGCTCCCCGCCCAACTCCTGGAGTTCGACCAGAGCCTCACGGAACCGCGCCACCTGACGGAAGAGCTCCCCGTGGCGTCGTTGTTCCTCCACCGTCAGCACCGGGAGCCGCACCCGGGACGGATCCACCCGCAGGTGACCGCGCATGCTGCTGCCCACCCGGGCGATGTTGCGCGCCTCCGCCGAGCTGGTGATCAGACCCGCCAGGAACCACGGGTCGACGGCGGCCGGGTTGGTGCGCACCACGTACAGGCCACTGCCCGGGTGAGCGCCCGCGTCCTCGGCGGTCGCCACGCGGGCGGTGGGTCTGCGGGCCAGGGAGGGGATGAGCACGTCACCCTCCTGGATGGGCGGATTGCGCATCGGGTCGGCGTCCACCTCCTCCGTACGGGAGGGGGAGGTCCCCCGCACCACGTCCTCGCCGGTGACCACCCTGGCGTTGATACGGGCGCCCTCCTCCTCCGGCGAACGTCGTGGGAGGGGCCGCCGGATCGTCACCGAACCGGCCCGGGCCAGTTCCCCCAGGGTGACGAACCCGCTGGTCTCACCGTCGGGTTCGATCCGCGGGACCTCGGGCACCAATGTGCGCAGTGCGCTCAGCATGCTCTCCCAGCTGCCACGGCGCTCGGCGAACACATCCAGGTCTTCGGCCGAGGCACGCGGTACCGGCAGATGGGCACGGGGTGTCAGGTCGACGTCCTCGTCCAGCAGGTCGGCCACGTCCAGGACACGCGCCGTCCCCGGCTGCTCGGCGAAACCCACGGGATCGGCGAGATAGCCATCCCACGACCGGTCGACCACGGCGATGACCTGGGATGCGGGGGGCGTCTGGGCCGTCTCGTGCGCCGCGGTGTCCACGAACAGCAGGGGAGCGGGTGCCTCATCGCGTCCGGGGCGGCGCAGGACCCACAACTGCAGGGGCACGGCGTAGTGGGCGGCGAACCCGGGCGGTAGGGAGATCACCGCGCGAAAGGCGCCCGCACGCAACAGGGACCGGCGGATACGCCGCCCCGACGGGCGCTGGGCGGCGCCCGGAGGCATGAGCATGACCACCGACCCACCAGGGCGTACCTGGGACAGGCAGTGCTGGACCCAGGCCAGATCCGACTCCAGTCGCGGAGGCACCCCGTACCTCCACCGGGGATCGTCGGCGAGTTCCTCGGCGCCCCAGTTGCGCTCGCTGAACGGCGGGGCGCACAGGACGGCGTCCGCGCTCTCCTCGGAAAAGGACGGAGAACGCAGGGCGTCGGCCACACGTAGGTCCGCCTGGGGGGAGAGGACGTCGGCGAAGGCCAGGCGCAGGGCGCTCAGCCACACCGACGCGGTGTCGCCGTCCTGTCCCAAAAGCACGCGGCGGCCCCCGCGCGCGGCGGCGAGCAACAGTTCCCCACGTCCGCAGGCCGGATCCACCACACTGTCCCCGTCACCGGAAAGGCGCACCATGAGGTCGGCCAGCTCGGGTGGGAGCGTGTGCGAACCGGAGGGGGAGCGCTGGTCCAAGCGGCTCAGAAGACGTCCGAAGGAGGTCTGGGGGCCGCCCTGGCGCGCGGCGCGCACGGCCGCGTCCACCAGCGGCGCCACCTGGGTGTCGGGCAGGCTTTCGGGCGGTCGCTCGGCCAACGCGGTCAGTCCCGCCTGGCGCAGGGAGTCCTCGAAGGCCCGCCCGGCCCGGGTGAGCAGTACGGCGGGGTCGTGGTCGGACTCCAGCAGGTCGGGTTCGTGCCGCAGGTACAGCAGCAGGATCCCCGTCCAGACCAGTACCGCGTCGGCGGACACCGCGGAGCGCAGGGAGTCCAGTGCCTGCCACAGCCGCTGGTCGGGGTCGATGGCCGGCACCCGACGGTGGGTGGCCAGCCACTCCTCCACCTGGCCCAGGTCGAAACGGGGACTGCGGTCGGTGCCTCCCACGGGTTCGGGGAAGTCGTCGTGGCGCCGACGCCAGTTGCTCACCGCTGTGGGCTTGACCCCCGCGATCCTGGCGATGTCGGCCGAGCTCACCTCCACGTCACCGGTGCCCATGGGCCCCTCCCTCCGCGCCGACAGCCGACCGGTCATGACTATACACACCGCCCTTTCCTCCGCACCTGTGGCGCGATGAACGCCGGAGAATGAGATGTGGTTGGGCTGGTTCACATCCATGGGGGTGTATGTGAGGCCGCCTCGGGGTAGCCGGGCAGTACCGATGGGCCGTACACGACGGCGCATGTACCGGGAGGGCCGTGGATGTTGGAATGGTGGGAGTTCGCGCTCCGGCTCGGTTGCGCCTTCGCCTTGGGCGCGCTGGTCGGTGTCGAACGCCAGTGGCGGGCGCGCATGGCGGGTCTGCGGACCAACGTGCTGGTCTCGGTGGGATCGGCGCTCTTCGTGCTCTTGGCCGCCAACACCGTGGAGGAGGTCAGCCCCACCCGTATCGCGGCCCAGGTGGTGTCGGGTATCGGCTTCCTCGGCGCGGGCGTCATCCTGCGCGACGGTGTCAACGTCCGCGGTATCAACACGGCCGCGACCATCTGGTGTGCCGCGGCCGTGGGGGTCCTGGCGGGCAGTGGTCTGTACCTGGGGGCGACGATGGGCGCGGCGGCGGTGATGGCCGCCAACATCCTGCTGCGGCCGATCGCCCGGAAGCTGCAGAAGCGTCCCTCGTCCTCCTCCGAGGTGGAGACCGCCTACCAGGTCCGGGTCGTGTGCAGGGACTCCCAGGACGCCCACGTCAGGGCCCTGTTGTTGCAGGCGCTGTCCGACGCCGACTTCACACTGCGCTCCGTGGACAGCGGTCGTCTGGTGGAGGACCGGGAATCGGTGTCGGTGCTGGTGGAGATCTCCACCAACGGGCAGCGGGAGGAGGCGCTGGAGCAGTTGGTCAGAAGGCTCAGCCTGGAACCGGAGGTGTTCTCGGTGCACTGGCGGGAATTGGAGGAGCGGTCCGAATGAGTGCGGTCGCCCTCTCGGAGTCGGCCTGATCCGGAAACTCCCGTGGCGCGGAACCGGTGCGGCCCAGGACCGCGCGTGCCAGGCTGGGCCGTACGCGGGTGCGCCGGAGCGTCCGGTGCCCGAAGGACGGAAGGAAGAACGTGCACACGAGTGACGACGGTGTGACGGCCACGCTCATCACCACGGGATTCGACCAGATCCGAGAGCGCAACCCCGGCAAGGAGGGCAGGGTCGCGCCCTCGCGATTGTTCTCCAACGACGACGTCAGGGTCGTGCACATGGTCTTCGACGCCGACTCCGAGCTCACCGAGCACTCCGCCCCCTCGCCGATCCTGGTGCAGGTCATCGAGGGACGGGTCCGGTTCGACGTCGAGGGACACAGCCACGACCTGGGGCCGGGCGGAATGATCCACGTGGCCCGGTCCGTGCCCCACGCGGTCACCCCCGTCGGTCCCGCCCAGATCCTGGTGATGTTGTTGGACCCTCGCAGTCAGGTCCACCAACAGTAGAGGGAGGGCGAGAGAGCGTCGTCGGCGCGACCGGGGTGGGACCGCACGTGGGGATCGTCGAATTGACGGCTGAGGACCAGGTCACATAATCTGCCAAACGATCGGTTGATTATGAGGAGGTCGGGTCATGCAGCCATCAAGCACCGTCTCCACGGTGCCCCGACTGGTGCGGAGACCCCGGCGGTCCCACGCCCACACAGAGACAGCGGTCGGAGCCGTGCCTTTGCCGTCCCCGTGCGGAACGGCACGATCGATCCCCGGGTGGGACACGGCCGGTCGACCGACCACAGTTCCGGGGCATCGAAACCGTCGGCCGGCGTCATGGGTCGACAGAGGAGGACCTCCCCGTCCACCGGGCGGCCGGGTCCCCCCAAGCGGCAGCCATGGGCCCCATGGTCAGCGGCTCCATCGCCGAGGAGACGCTGACCGGGTAGGGCCCTCCCCGTGTTTCTTGACCGGCACGTGGGAGAAGGGCGGGTGCGCCGCGCGGTGGCTCATGCCGTGTCCCGGTCGGACCGCCAGGTCGCAGGCGTGCGAGGTGGCCGATGGCCGAGTGAGGGCCCCCTCCAGGACGGCGCCTCCTCAGGACACGGAGGACGTGGTCGGTTCGGTCACGGGGACCTCCTTCGAACAGGGGGCGGCGGTGGCCCCCGGTCGTCCACCACGTCGCTACGGCCCGCATTCCTCGCAGTCGTCGCGTGGTGGCGGAATGCTAATGTCGAACGGACGTGTGATCGATGAACCCGTGGGACGGTGGGGCCTGGATCGCGCCGTTCCGCGGACCGGGCACAGAAGGAGCGCAGGG
>CALGOD010000410.1 GCA_937957845.1 uncultured Nocardiopsis sp. | reverse complement strand
CCGCACCCCCGCATCGGCCCCGTCCGTCCCGCCCCGCCCACATCCCCCCCCCCCACCGACCTCCAGCACCCATCCGGGCACCGTCCCCCACCGTCCACCCACCGACCGGAGGGTCCGCCGCCGGCGGACCGCACCCCGCAGGCCGAAGCGCCGAGGACCTACTCCCGGTAGGCTCCGCGCCGCGCCCCGACCGGCGGCCCGCGACGACACTGGAAACGGATAAGCAACCCCTATGAACCCCCGTCAGCGACGCGGCGTCCTGCTCATGGTCGTTGCCGCTATCGGCGCCGTCGCCGTGTTCGCCTCCGTGTTCACCTACCTCAGCGACCAGCAGGAGCGTCTCGGCGACTTCGCGACCGTTCTGCGGCTGACCGAGGACGTCGACGCCTATCAACCTCTCGGAGAGGACTCCGTGGAACGGGTCCAGGTGCCCAGGGCCTACTTCGACCCGGAGGTCTTCCTCGCCGACCTGTCCGACGTCGAGACCCCCACCGACCAGGAGCTGGTCGCCTCCTCCCACCTGGAGGCGGGCGTGTACCTCCAGCGCGGCATGGTGCAGCCCCAGCCCACCCTGACCGCGGGTGAAAGAGAGATCGCCATCATGGTCGACGCCGAGACCGGTGTCGCCGGCAAGGTGCGGCGTGGGTCGTTCGTGGACATCTACGGCACCTTCCAACCGCGCGACCACGGCCAGGCGTGCGCGGTGCGCGTCCTCACCGAGGTGGAGGTCCTCGACATCGGTGAGCTGCGCTCGAAGGAGAGCGAGGGCGGCGGGATGGCCGGGGTGGTCCCCGTGACCTTCCGTCTGGAGCCGGAGGCCGCGCTGCGGCTGGCCTACGCCGAGGACTTCTCCACCAAGCTCAGGCTGGCGCTGGTGAGCGCCGACGGCGGAGGATCGCCCGGGGACTCCGAGTTCTGCAGCGAGGACTTCGACACCCTCGTGGGCATCGACACGCCCGACGACGGGGACATGACCAACGGGCGGCGTATGCCGCATGGGGGGTAGACGTTGAACTTCCGTGTCCTGGCGGGCATGCCCACCTCCGAGTCGGAGATGGTGCTCGCCGCACGTTTCGACGAACTGCGCAACGCCGACCTCGTGGCCTCCCGGCCCACCACGTCGGCACTGATCGACGCGGCCGGGGAGTTCCCCGAGCTCGACGTGGTCCTCATCCACCAGGACCTGGGCCCGGCCCCGGTGTTCGACGCGATAAGGGACCTGTCCCATCGTCACCCGCAGCTGGCCATCCTGCTGGTGTCGCCCACGATGGACCCCGACACCTTCACCGGCGCCATGGAGGCCGGTGCCCGCGGGGTGATACCCGAGGACTCGGGGATCGCCGAGCTGGAGAACCGGATCACCAAGGCGGCCGAGTGGTCGCGGACGCTGCGCCGCCACTTGGAGTCGGCCTCGTTGGATCTGCCCGTGTCAGGTGTGCGCGGTCGGATCGTGGCCCTCAGTGGCGCCAAGGGCGGCGTGGGCACCACCACGTGCGCGGTGCACCTGGCGATGGCGGCGGCGGCCGCGGAGCGGGTGGTGTGCCTGGTGGACCTGGACCTGCAGACCGGCGACCTGCCCGCGTTCCTCAACCTGCGCCACCGCCGCTCCATCAGCGACCTGGTCGAGGCCGGGGACGACATCACCCCCGGCATGCTCTCGGAGACGTTGTACGTGGACCCTCGCGGACCGCACGTGCTACTGGCCCCCGAGCACGGCGAACGCGGTGAGGACGTCAACGCCCGCGCCGCCCGCCGTGTGCTGAGCGCGCTGCGTTCGCGCTACGAACTGGTGATCGTGGACTGCGGGTCCACCATGAACGAGGCCACCGCGATGGCGGTGGAACTGGCCGACAGCGCGATCGTCACCGTCACCCCCGACGTGCCGGCGATGCGCGGCGCCCAACGGCTCATGGCCATGTGGGAACGTCTGCACGTGCGCTCCCACGAGGACGTGTACTCACTGGTCACCCGGCACAGCCGCAAGAACGAGATCCAGCCGGACTTCCTCCAGCAGCTACTGGGGACCCGGGTCCTGCGCACCCCGGTCCCCGCCGCCTATCGGGCGTTGGAGCCGGGGGAGAACAACGGCGATCCCACCAAGGTGACCGACGAGGGGTTGCGCAGGGCCTTCGCCCGCCTGGCCGCGGAACTGGACCTGTTGAGCCCGCCCGTGCCACCCGGCCAGGGTGGCACGGGCGGTGCGGCCACTCCCCCCGGCGGTCTGGGGGGTTTCGGCTCGCTCGCCGAACGGCGCGGCTCACCGCCCTCCACCCGTGACGTGTCCGGCTTCCTGAACGCCTCGGCGGGGTCCACCCCGCCCGGGGGGACGGGCAGCGGGCCCTTCCCCGCCCGGTATCCGGGGCCGTTCCTCGGCGACCACCCCGGAGGTGGCGTACACGGGGGCGGAGGAGGCCGCGGTGGCTTCGGTGGCTGAGTCCGGGCGTCGCGCCGCCCGGGGCTCGCACGTGCCTCGACGCGGCGACCGCGGCGGTGTCATCGTGGAGTTCGCCGCCGTGGTGCCCTTCCTGCTGCTGGCGCTGGCCCTGGTGTGGCAGGTCCTGTTACTCGGTATCACCGCCATGTACGCCTCGCACGGCGCCGCGGAGGCCGCCCGACAGGCCGCGGTGACCCCCGACGACATGGAGCGTGTGGAGGAGGAGGCGCGCAAGCGGGTGCGGGCTCCGTGGGACGGCGCGGACGTGATGACGGTGGAGGTGGTCGAGCGCGACGGTTCACGCTTCGCCCGGGTGACGCTGGCCATGCCGATCTTCCTGCCCGGCGCCTCCGGTCCGTGGGACGTCACGGGGGAGGCCCGGGTGGTGACCGAGGTGGAGCCGAGGGGGTCCTTCCAGTGAGCACTGAGTCCGCGCCGCGCGTTCCTTTGGGGGTGAGACGGCTGCTGTCGGGACACCGTCCACTCCGGGGTGGCGACCGGGGCGGTCCGTTGTTGGAGTTCGCCGCGATCTTCCCGATCCTGCTCGTGGTCGCGGTCGTCTCGGTCGAGGCCTTCCTGGCCTTCGTCGCGGCCGAGCGACTGGAGTCCGCGGCCAGGGCCGGGGCACGGGTGGCCGGGACCGAACAGCTCGCGGGCGCGGAGGCCGCCGCGCGCCGGTCGTTGCCGTCGTGGCTGGACGAGGCGGTCGTCACCAGCGGGGTCAACGACCACGACGGTTTCTACGTGCAGGTCTCGCATCCGCTGCCGATCGTGTTCCCGGCCTCGGGCCTGGACCTGACACTGACCCGACGAGTGGACATGCCCGATGTGTGAGACGGGGAGGGCTCGCCGTGAGCGCCTCGGGGGAAGGAGGAGCGGGACATGGGTCTGAAGGACCGTTTGGAGGAGGACCGCGTCGCGGAGGGACGCGCCGACCGTGGCAGCGTCACGCACTGGCGTCGACGTCTGCTGGAGGAGATCAACCTGGAGGACCTCACCAGGTTGACCCTGGCCCAGCGCCGGGTGCGTCTGGAGAAGGTCGTGGGCCACATCCTGACCCGTGAGGGTCCGGTGTTGTCGGACCGGGAGCGCTCGGTGCTCATCCGCCGGGTCGTGGACGAGGCCCTGGGCCTGGGCGTGCTGGAGCCCCTTCTGGCCGATGAGACCATCACCGAGATCATGGTCAACGGCCCCGACAACGTGTTCATCGAACGCGGGGGCCGCATGCAGCGGGTCGACGCCGCCTTCAACGGCGAGGAACAGCTCTACCAGACCATCGACCGCATCGTGTCGCTGGTCAACCGCCGGGTGGACGAGTCCTCGCCGATGGTGGACGCCCGACTGCCCACGGGGGAGCGTGTCAACGTGATCATCCCGCCCCTGTCGTTGTCGGGGCCGGTCCTGACCATCCGACGTTTCCCCAAGCCCTACCCGATCGACGAACTGGTGCGGATGGGCAGCCTGGACTCGCCGACCGGCATCCTGCTGGCGGCGATGGTGCGCGCCCGGTTCAACATCGTGGTCTCGGGAGGTACCGGCACCGGCAAGACGACCTTCCTCAACGCGATGTCGGCGTTCGTGCCCTCCGACGAACGCATCGTCACCATCGAGGACTCCGCCGAGCTGCAACTGATGCAGGAGCACGTGGTGCGGTTGGAGTCCCGACCTCCCAACATCGAGGGGCGGGGCGAGATCGCCATCCGCGACCTGGTGCGCAACGCGCTGCGGATGCGACCGGACCGCATCATCGTCGGTGAGGTGCGCGGTTCGGAGACCATCGACATGCTCCAGGCCATGAACACCGGCCACGACGGGTCGCTGGTGACCGTGCACGCCAACTCCGCGGACGACGCCATCCACCGGTTGCAGACCCTGTCCACGTTGGGCGAGGGCACCATCCCCTACGACGCGATCCGTGACCAGATCAACAACGCGGTGGACGCCATCGTGCATCTGGGCCGTTGGCCGGACGGCTCGCGACGGGTCAGTGAGATCGCGGTGGTCTCCTCCCGCAGACGTGAGGAGTTCCGACTGGATCCGGTGATGCGGTTCGAGGCGATGCCCATGGGTCCCCACCGGACGGTGGAAGGTCGGTTCCGGCACTTTCCCCTGCCCCGGCACATCGCCGGACGCATCTACCACGTGGGCGAGGCCATTCCCGCGGCCTTCGGTGTGGCCTCGGAGGAGCAGCCCCGGCAGGGCTGGTGAGTTCTTGCCCCGCGCCCGGACGGGCGCTTCCCCCGACCGTATTGGAGCACCGGTGACCTGGCAGTTCGTGGCGATCCTCGGCGGCTTGGCCGTGGTGTTGGTGTTGGCGCTGTGGGCGCTGTGGGAGTTCGTGGCCAGTGCCGAGCACAAGCGGCTGATCGCGGCCCGCAGTGCCCTGACCCAGGCCGAGTACGAGGCGTCCACCCCCATGGCACGACTGGAGGCGGCCATCCACCGCACCCAGTGGGGTGCGCGGTTGCACCGTAGGATCGCCCGTTCGGGGGCGGACGTGCGGCTGTCCACGTTCGTCCTCGCCCTGGTGGGCGGGTCGCTGTTGGCCGTCATCGTGGTCTGGCAGGTGTTGGCGCCCTTCTTCGGCCTGTTGGCGGCGGCCGGGGTGGCGTTCCTGTTCTTCTCCTACCTCAACCGGGCCGAGGCCAAGCGGCGTGAGGAGTTCACCGCCCAACTACCGGACCTGGCACGGGTGTTGGGCAACGCGACCTCGGCGGGGCTGGCGCTGCCCACGGCCGTGGCGATGGCCGCCGAGGAGCTGGACGGGCCCGCCGGTGAGGAGCTGGGGCGCATGGTGGAGTCGATGAAGTTGGGCGCGAGCTTCGAGGAGGCCGTCGGGGAGCTGCGCGAGCGGATGCCCTCCCGGGAGTTGGGGGTGCTGTTGTCCACTCTGGTGGTGGCCTCACGTTCGGGCGGTTCCCTCGTCACGGCGCTGCGCAACATCTCCACCACGTTGGAGAACCGCAAGGAGACCCGACGCGAGGTACAGACCATCCTCAGCGAGACCACGAGCACGGTGTGGGCGCTGGGCTTCATGTCGGTGGGCGCGCTGTTCCTGATCAACGCCATCGAACCGGGCATCATGCGCGTCATGACCACGTCCGTGGCGGGGATCGCGGTACTGCTGGTGGTGGCGGCGTTGTTCACCATCGGCTTCGTGTTGGTGTCCCGCATCACCAAGTTCGAACTGTGAGGGCTCTGCCGTGAACGCCTCTCCGCTCCTGGTCCCCTTCGCCGCCGCGCTGGCCGGCGCGCTGGTCGTGGTGACCGCGTGCTACGGCCTGTACCTGGCCATGTCCGGGACACGGGTGACGATGGGCGGGCCTTCCGTACGTCCGGCACGGACCCGATCCGACGACACGTTCGTCCTGCACCGGCTCACCGAGGCGATCGGGCGTCCCTTCGCACGGTCGCTGGAGGCGGCCCTGGGTCGAAGAAGACTGGCCTCCATCGCCGAACGCATCGAGGTGGCGGGACGTCCCGAGGGGCTGACCCTGGAGCGCTACCTGCGGCGCAAGGTCGGGGAGGTCCTTCTGTACGGCCTCCTTGGCACCCTGATGTTCGTGTCCGGCAGTCCCCTGCTGGGGGTGGTGGTTCTCGCCTTCATGGGCCTGACCGACCTGAGTCTGTACGTGCAGGGTCAGGAGCGGGCGGACAGGGTGCAGTCGCAGCTGCCGGACTTCCTGGACGTGCTCGCGGTGACGGTGAGCGCGGGGATGTCCTTCCGCGCCGCGGTGGCGCGGGTGGCCGACTCCATGCCCGGGGTGCTCGCCGACGAGTTCAAGCTGGCGTTGCAGCAGATGGAGTTGGGCATCTCACGCCGTGAGGCCTTCGAGCTGTTGCGCCGCCGCAACCGTAACGATGCGTGGAGCAAGTTCGTGACCGCGATCCAGCAGGCGGAGGAGCTGGGGGCGCCGCTCAGCGACACCCTGGTGGACATCAGCCGGGACATGCGCCGGGCCGACGCCCAGTACATGCGCCGCAAAGCCCAGCGCATGAACCCCCGGGTGACGATGGTGACCGCGGTGACCCTGCTGCCCGGCCTGCTCCTTCTCATCGTGGGGTCGATGTTCCTGGGCACCCAGGTCGACCTCGGTGCCATCCTGGGCGGTTGAGCACCGTCAGGGTGGCGGGGCCCCTCTCCCGGGGGAGAGGGGCCGTCGTGGGTCGCGGGGTCGGTGCGTCCCTCACTCCTGGGCAGGCGGGCCGGGTGGGAAGGGGATGGCGGCCAGCGTCGGGATGAGTTCGGCCTCCTCGTAGTCCAGGTGCGCCTCCAGTTCACGACTCATCCGGTCCAGTTCGGCGCGGAACCGCTCGGGGTCGGCCGTGGCCAGGTCGCCGATGAGCGTCTCCAACTCTCCGCGGATCCGTTCCACGGTGCGGTGCTCCTCCGACAGTCTGCGCAGCGTCTCCTCCAGGTGGGGAGCCCGCTGCCCCAGGACCGGGAACATCGTCTCCTCGCCCGTGTGGTGGAAGCGCAGTGTCTCGCAGAAGGCCAGGCAGTGCTGGCGCAGCTGCAGGCTGAGTCCGGGCGGGGGCGCTCCGTCGCCGTGGGCGCCCGCGGTGCGTTCGGTGAGGTAGGTCTCGGCCTCGGCGCGTACGTGCCGTAGTTGCGAGCGCAGCCAGGTGTGCACCTCCACGAGTTTGTCGGCGAGGTTGGTCGCCTCCGTCGTGGTCTCCTGGTGGACACGTTCCAGAGCGACCACCGGCAGGACACGGTCGGTCCCGGCCTGGTAGTCGGCGTATCCGGGGGACACGGCGACGAACTCGGCGAACAGGCGGTCGCGTTCCGTCCCCTCCGCCGGCACGGCGACGGCTTCGAACTCCTCCGCTCCCAGTTCCACGCGCACCAGGGGGTGGGCGAGGAGGTTGTGGTACCAGTCGGGGTGGCGGTCCGCGCCACCGGCGGAACCGACGACGTACACGTGGCCTTCGGACCGGACGTAGCCGAGGGGGGTGGTGTGCTCGCGGCCGGACCTGGCGCCAACGGTGGTCAGCAGTAGGAGGTCGCCGCCCTCGAACATGCCGCCGACGCGGCCTTTGCCGGCACGGAACTCCTCCACGACGGGCACGTTGAAGTCGCTGATGTGGGGCTCGGACGGGGTGTGCGGGTTCTGGGCCATGGGTGGCCTCTCCTTGGAGTGATCGGTCTGGGGCGCGACCGTCCCCGAAGGCACCCGCGGCGCCTGGGCGGGCGCGGACGACGGGTGGAGACGACGGAGTGACCCGGGCATGGCCGGGTGGCCGAAGAGGACTCCGGGGGGTCGCGGTGGCTCTCGGCTCGTTCGGGCGCGGCTCAGGCCGACGCCGTGCGAACGATCAGGCGGTGCTCTCCAGGGGTTCGGCTCGCTTCGCCCTGTTCGGGCGCCCCGAAGACGAGAACCTTCGGCGCCCTGACGAACCCCTGGTGGCCGACCGGAGGTCGGCCGAACAGGCCTTAGGTGCCTTCCGTGGTGTGTGCGCTCACGATTCACTCCCCGGCGGTTTCAAGGTGCCCGCACACCCTCCCGATCGGCCCACTTCTCTTGACCGGTGGCACGCGGCACCGGGGTCACTTTATGTCATGCCGAGGTTCGGCACCAGCGCGCGGCCGACCTCAATCAGTTCGGGATCCGGCCTCCGGGGCGGCTTCGGCGGGTCGGACCAGGCCCGGGTCGGGGACGCCCAGGTCCGATTCCCCGTTCAGTTCCACGAACGTGTACCGGGTGTACCACAGCTCCGGCTCCGGAGCGTTCGGGGCCAGGAAGGAGACCGGAACGCCCTCCGAGACCGGGCGACCGTTGAGGACCGCGCCACCTCCGGAGGCGCCCTCGGTGGAGAAGCCCAGCGGAACACCGTCCTCGGTGGCGACCAGGGTGAACACCGTGTCCGCCTCCCGCGTTCCGGAGGCGGAGAAGCGGCCCTGTACCCGGATCGCGGACACCTCGTCGGGGACCTCACCGCCCAAGTGGCCGTAGGCGTCCTCGGGGGCGGGGGGTGCGGTGAAGACCACCGGTTCGGTGTCGGTGGCGGTGCCGTTCTCCACGACACGCACCAAGGGTTCGACGACACGGTCCCGCGCGAAGACCTCCGCACTCTCCAGGACTTCGGACTCGGCCTCGTACCAGGCCGGAAGCCCGTTCCACGCGGTGTTCTCCCCGCGCACCAGCTCTGTGTCGGTCCGGATCAGATCGCTGGTGCGCGCACCGCTGACAGTGCTGGTCCAGCGCAGCGCCTCCGGTGGTCCGGCCTGGTAGAACACGCGGTCGAAGAGAGTGGGCGTGGTGGCGGTGTCGCCGGGCAGGGGCTGGCCGTATCCCCCGCCGTTCCCGGCGTGGGTGACCATGGTGAGTTCGAAGGACTCCGCGCTCAGCAGGGTGTCGAGCGAGGCCGCCACCAGTTCCATACCGGTCAGGGGCTTCGCCTCGGGTTCCTCCGTGGGGGCACCGGACTCGGGTGTCGGGGTGGGTTCGCTCCTCTTCTCGGGGACCTCGGGCTCGGAGTCGGCCTGAGCGGTGTCGGTCTCCCCCGCCAGGACGTCCAGGACCAGGTATCCCCCGCCGAGCGCCGCGGCCAGGAACACGACCCCGGCGACCGTCAGGACCGGAATACGGCGGATGAGGGCCTTGCGGCGGCGTCCGCGTACGTGCCCCC
This sequence comes from uncultured Nocardiopsis sp., assembly GCA_937957845.1. Classification (GTDB taxonomy): domain Bacteria; phylum Actinomycetota; class Actinomycetes; order Streptosporangiales; family Streptosporangiaceae; genus Nocardiopsis. The sequence goes on along the minus strand of CALGOD010000410.1, from coordinate 2,918 downwards.
TGCCCTTGGCCCGAGCCGGGGCCCTCCCCGGTCTCCGCCGACCTGGAGGGCCCGGGCCGCGTCGGCCCACTCCCCGGGGCGGTGGTCGCCGGTGTCCACGCGCGGCCAGTGGGAGGTGATGAGCGAGTGCAGTCGCCGGGACCACGTGTCGCGGGTGGCGCTGTCCTCCACACCCGCCGCCAGCAGGCACTCCAGGTAGACCTCCTCCGCCGGCGGGCGCAGCGACGGGTCCGCCGACAGGGCCCGGGACAGTACGGGGCGCAGGTCCGGGGGGATCGCGGAGAGGTCGACGGCGCCCTCGCGGGCTCGGCGGGCCACCTCCAACGGAGAGGTGTCCGCGCCGAACGGTTCGCTCCCGGTGGCGGCCAGGAACACCACGCAGGCCCACGAGAACACGTCGGAGGCGGGGTCGGGTTGGGCGCCGGCGTGGCGTTCGGGGGCAAGCCAGCCCGTGCTGCCCGAGGTGGAGTGCGAGTCCCCGTCGTCGATCCGACGGGCGATGCCGTGGTCCACCAGCAGGGGACCGTCCGGGGTCAGGACCACGTTGCCGGGTTTGACGTCACCGTGGGCGGCTCCGGTGGCGTGGAGCGTGGCGAGGGCCTCGGCGGTGCACGCGGCCAGGATCGCGAGCGCGGCCTCGGGCAGTGGTCCGCCCTCCCGCACGTGGCGGCCGAGGTCGGGGCCGGGCAGGTAGGGCACCGCCGACCACGGGCGTCCGTGGAGGTCGCCGCACGTGCCGGCGCCCACGGCGAACCGACCATGGTGGACCGTGCCGGCGTTTCGGGCCGGCACCACCGCCGGGACCCACTCCTTGTGGGCGACCTTGAGGGCGACCGGTTCCCCGCTCGGGGACACCGCGGCGTACACGACGCCCATGGCGCTTCCGCCGAGCCTGCCGATCAGCCGGTGGTCACCGATCTGGTCGGGGTCACCGGAGGCGAGGGGACGCACATGGGGCGGGAGGGAACCGGACGATCGTGAGGCCATGGGGGGAGTGCCTTCCACTCTCCTGGACCAGGGAGGGCGCGCCGATCCGGAGCACCGGTCCAGGGAACGTGAGTCTTCTGCCATCCGACCGTACGCTTCCGGACATACCCCGTCCTGCCCGTCGTACGGTCACACAAGGGTGGGGATGGGGCGAAGGTCTGAGGACGGAAGAATGCTACCGCCGAAGAGCACCGGGCACATCGGGGCACTGGAGGAAGTCCGGAGGGCGGCCCCGGCGGAAACGAAGAAGACGCGAGCGCGAGCGTCGGGGTCGGACTCGTTCCCGGGCACGGCCGATTGTGGACAGAACACCGTGTGGACGGGCGTGTCGCCTGACAGCCGCCCCCACGACGGTTACGGTGAGGCATCGGCGCTCAGCCGCGTCCTCCGTCCGGTCGTGACTGGGCGCTGATCCATGCGGCACGCCACCGTGACACCGAGGTTCGGACGGCTCAGGTGGTCCTGGGACCGCGACCACACCCGGGTCCGGACACACCCTCCGGACGGGAGAGCGGCGTGAGTGGGCCCTGTCCTCACGACGCGGCTCGGTCCCCGCGTACTCCGTCCTTCGCCACGGGGGCGTCCACCGAGTCCTGACATGCGAGGACGCACTCCAGCAGACCGGGAAAACGCCCCTCCATCTCCTTGTCACGCAGCGAGACGAAGCATCGTGTCCCCTCGGTCCGGCTCTGCACCAGACCGGCGTTGCGCAGGATCTTCAGGTGGTGGCTCAGGGTCGACCGCGCGATGGGCAGGTCGATGTCCTTCCAGGCCCGCTCCCGCTCCTCCATGTCGGCGAGCATCCGCACGATCCGCAACCGGGTCGGCTCGGCCAACGCGGCCAGGACGGTGACCAACTCCACATCGTGAAGGGCGGGGTGCACGTGCTCCCTCGGAGCCAAGGCGATCCTCCTCGCTCGGACCGGCCGGTACCAGACGGGATTTGGCCGGGGACGATCGTGAGCGTACCGTCGTACTTCGATGTTCGTCGAACATCGAACATCCATGCCGGTCGGTGATGAGGTCTCCTCCTCTCGGCCTCGCGGCCGGATCCGCTACCCAGCAGGAGAAGAGGGCCATCATGTCCACAGTCGCGCTGTCCGTGCTCGACCACGCGAGCATCGCCGAGAGATCCACCCCGGGCGAGGCGCTCCGTGAGGCGCGGGAACTCGCCCAACACGCGGAACGGCTCGGTTACAAACGCTTCTGGCTGTCAGAGCACCACAACATGGAGGCCATCGCCAGCGCCGCCACCTCGGTGTCCCTGGGGTTCATCGCCGAGGGGACCTCCACCATCCGGATCGGCGCGGGCGGAGTGATGCTTCCCAACCACGCACCGCTGGTGATCGCCGAGCAGTTCGGCACCCTGGAGTCGCTCTACCCCGGGCGGGTCGACTTGGGCCTGGGCCGCGCTCCGGGAACCGACCCCCGCACAATGAGGGCGCTGCGCCGTGACCACCGCGCCTCCGCGACCTTCCCCGACGACGTCCAGGAACTACAGGACTTCTTCGAGCCCGCCGAGCCCGGCCAGCCGGTGCGCGCGATCCCCGGGGAGGGGCTGCGCGTGCCGCTGTGGATCCTGGGCTCCAGCCTCTTCGGCGCCCAGTTGGCCGCCCGCCTGGGGCTGCCGTACGCGTTCGCCTCGCACTTCGCGCCGGACGCGCTCTACGAGGCGCTGAGGGTGTACCGGCAGAACTTCCGACCCTCGAAGCAGGCGGAGGAGCCCTACGCGATGGCGGGGGTGAACGCCTTCGTCGCCGACACCGACGAGGAGGCCCAGCGCCTGTTCACGACCATGCGGCAGGCGTTCCTGGGCACGCTGCGCGGAGCGCGCGGAAGGCTGCGGCCGCCGGTGGACCCTCAAAGGGTGGACACCGTGTGGCGTCCGGGCGAGAAGGAACGACTGGACCACATGCTTCGTTACTCGTTCG